>NZ_RZST01000177.1:0-12156 GCF_003997575.1 Mesorhizobium sp. M1A.F.Ca.IN.022.07.1.1 | reverse complement strand
GAATATAGTCGGTAAAGTTGCCAATGCAACTGCGCGACCCGCCGAATCCGTTGCTTTTCCAGCCGTTTGGCGCGTGCTAGAGCGTCGCAGCCGGAAGCCGGTTGGAGCCGGCCGAAAAGATCGTGCTACAACAGAAGCTTGCAGTTGGTTCTTGGTGCGCAGCCGCGGATCCGTTTCACGTTCCGTGATTGCCAAGTTAAAAAGACCGGAAATGACCGATAGCCTGGATGCCCTGAACAAAAAGCTCGACCGCCTGATCGACGCGGTCTCCCGTCTCGCCCCGCCACCGGTTCCCGAGACCGACCTCGGCGTGGCCGATTGCTTCGTCTGGCAGGCCGATCCCGGCTACCTGGAGCCGGTCCACAAGGTCAATCGCGTCGACATCGGCCTGATCCGCGGCGTTGACCGGGTCCGCGACATCCTGCTCGACAACACCGAGCGCTTCGCGTCCGGCTTCGCCGCCAACAATGTGCTGCTCTGGGGCGCGCGCGGCATGGGCAAGTCGTCGCTGGTCAAGGCCGTGCACGCCAAGGTCAATGCCTCGGACAAGCTCGACCGGCCGCTGAAGCTGATCGAGATCCATCGCGAGGACATCGACACCCTGCCCAAGCTGATGAGCCTTTTGAAGGCGGCGCCCTACCACTTCATCCTGTTTTGCGACGATCTTTCCTTCGACCATGACGACACTTCCTACAAGTCGCTCAAGGCAGCGCTCGAAGGCGGCGTCGAGGGCCGCCCGGCCAATGTCATCTTCTACGCCACGTCGAACCGGCGGCACCTGCTGCCGCGCGATATGATCGACAATGAGCGCTCGACCGCGATCAACCCGTCGGAAGCGGTGGAGGAAAAAGTCTCGCTCTCCGACCGCTTCGGCCTGTGGCTCGGCTTCCACAAATGCTCGCAGGACGAATATCTCGACATGATCGACGGCTATGTCCGTTACCATGCCCTCGCGATTGATCCCGAGACGTTGCGCGCGGAAGCCTTGGAATGGGCAACGACGCGCGGCAGCCGCTCCGGCCGCGTCGCCTGGCAGTTCACCCAGGATCTTGCCGGACGGCTCGGCAAGCCGCTCAAGGACTGATAGCCCATCACCGGCTGCAGTGAAAAAGCCCGCTCCTGGCGGAGCGGGCTGAAGCCGGCGGGCCGGACTGGAGGTCAGGCGGCCCGCAATTTGTTCTTGTTCTATTCGAGATAGCCGCTCGGATCGACCGGGGCGGAGTTCTTGCGCACCTCGAAGTGCAGCTTCGGCGAGTCCGTGGTGCCGCTCATGCCGGACAGCGCGATCTCCTGGCCGCGCTTGACCTTCTGGCCGCGCTGCACCTCGATCGAGCTGGCATGGCCGTAGACGGTGACCAGGCCGTTCTCGTGGCGCACCAGCACCGTGTTGCCGAACTCCTTGAGGCCGTCGCCGGCATAGATGACAACGCCGTTTTCGGCCGCCTTGATCGGCGTTCCTTCCGGCACCGCGATGTCGACGCCGTCCTTGCCGGAGCCGAAGCCGGAGATGACGCGGCCGCGCACCGGCCAGCGCATCTTGCCGATCCCGGTCGCATCCGGCGCCACTGCATCGTCGTCCTCGGCCTGCTGGATGACCTTGGCGTCCTTCTTCGGCGGCGTGTAGGAAGCGAGCGTCTCCGATGGCGTGGTCTTTGCTGGCGGCTGCGTGGTTGCCGTCGTCACCGGATCGACGGTCGGCTTGGTCGCGACAGGCTTCGCGGCAGCGACGGCAACGGTGCCGCCGGCCGGAACCTTGAGCGTCTGGCCGATCTTCAAGAGGCCGTCCTTCATGCCGTTGGCCTGCTTGAGCGCCGTGACGCCGACGCCGGTCTTGCGAGCGATCGAAGACAGGGAATCGCCCTGCTGAACGGTGTAGGTACCGCCGGCGCCGGCCGGCTTTGCCTCGGCCATCTGGGCGGGCGTGGCGTTCTTCGAACCGCTGGCCGCCGCCGACGCATCGACCTGTGCGGCGGATTTGCCGTCCTTGAGTTTTGGCTGCTGCGGCAGCACGGCAAGCTTTTCCGGCGCGCCGGCGGGCTGCTTCGGTGTGTTGGCGGGCTTGGTGCCGTCGGCAACCTTCGGCCCGCCCTTGCTCGAATAGGCATAGGCCGGAATGACGATCTTCTGGCCGGTTCTGATGCCCTTGTTGGCATCGAGCCCGTTGACCTTGATGATCGCATCGGCCGGCACATGATATTGGCGGGCGAGACCGGAAATCGTCTCGCCTTCCCTCACCACGATCTCGGTCGCGTGCGGCGCCGCGCTTGCGTTGCGCACCGCGTCGGGCTCGGCGGTCTTGAACGGCTTGGCCGGCGCGACTGTGTTGGTGGCCGTCCTGTCCAGATGAGGCGCGGCGGGGGCCGGCGCAAGTGCCGGGGCCGAGGCGGTGCGCATCGGCTTGGCGGCGGCCGGCGCCGAGGGCGGCGGCAATTGCTGGGACGTCACCGGCTCGAGACTGGAGCGGCTCACGGACTGGGTGTGACTGCCGTCGACAGGCGCCGGCGCGACCGTATCGCCCGGATAGGGCTGGTCGACATTCTGCTTGTTGATGATGGCGCGCTGATTGTTGGTGGACGATGTGAAGACGTCGTCGACACCATTGAAGCGCATCGCCTGGGAGCTGCAGCCTGCCGCGGCACCGGCGATCATGAGGACGGCGCAGCCGCGCGCCAGATTGCGTCCGTTTGCCTTCAAACCATTGAATTGCATCGCACTAACCCGCACAGACCCGGTACAAACTGGTCATGATTAAAGCGCGTTAATGTTACTGGCCGGTTAACCCATTAGAATCCGCCGAAAATTTTCTTAAAACATTTTTCGACAGGCGCGACCAAGTCCGGACAGATCGTGCCGGCCGAGACGAGACGGACGTCTCGGGAACCGGCGAATCGCACGAAATGAGACCGGGCGAGCAGCGGCACCACCCTCACACGACCACGCCTTCGCTTGGTTTGGCTTGCTGACCGCCCAAGTCGGGTACAGCGTCGACAACGCCCTCTTCTACGTCAAGGGAGGCGCGGCCGTGACTCACGACCGTTTCGATGTTCTCTTTTCACCCGACACGACCGCCGGCGAGACAGACGATCAGACCCGCTGGGGCGGTGCCTTGGGTGCCGGTCTTGAATATGGCTTTGCCCCGAATTGGTCACTCGCGATCGAATACGATCACCTGTTCATGCCCGACAAGACCACCACCTTCACGGTCGTTGGCGCGCGCGGGGGCCCCTTCAGCACCGAGCGCATCGATCAGGATGTCGATCTCGTTGGTTTGCACCTGAACTACCGCTGCGGCGGCTGACTGGAGTGATGGTCGCAGGCGCGTTCGACGCGGTTAGCCGTCGATCGCAGGGCTGGCGCGCTAGATCACCGCAGCAACGCTGCGCAGGACCGGCTGCAGCCTGACCAAGCCGATGTCCTCGCGCTCGAAACGGCTGCCGACCTTGGTGAGCTTGGCCAGCACCTGCTCGCCCTCCTCCGGGCCGATCGGCGCGATGACGACGCCACCGCTCGACAATTGATCGAGCAGGAAGCGCGGCAGACTGTCGAAGGCCGCCCAGGCGATGATGCGGTCGAACGGCCCTTCGTTGGGCAGGCCGTTGGAGCCGTCGGCCTGGCGTACGATGACATTGCTGATGCCGAGCGCCTCGAAACGCTGCTTTGCCTGCTCGGTCAAGGTCTTGTAGCGGTCGACGCTGACGACGCGCGCGGCAAGCCTGGACATCACGGCTGCCGTATAGCCGGACCCGGTGCCAATCTCGAGCACGCGGTTGCCCGGCTCGATGGCCAAAGCCGCAACCACCGCCGCCTGCAGGTCCGCGCCCTCGATCGCCTCGCCGCATTCGATCGGCAGCATGCCTTCCGACCAGGCCATCGAATGGAACTGCGCGGATAGGAAGCCGCGCCGCGGAGTCGCCTCGAAAGCAGCGACCAGTGCCTTCGGCGCCGTGCCCCTGCCGCGCAGCCGCAGCAGGAAAGCGGCGAAACCTTCACGGTCGTCGATAGCCATGGTCATGACAGCGCCTTGGTCAGCTGGTCGCGGAGTTCATGGGCGGTCAGGTCGAGCTGCAGCGGCGTCACCGACACCAGCCGGTTGCGCAGCGCGTAAAGATCGGTGCCCTTTTTGCCTTCGACCGGCTCTCGGCCGAAGCGCAGCCAGTAATAAGGCAGACCGCGACCGTCGCGGCGCTCGTCGACCCAAAGGCTGTGCACGAGCTTTCCCTGCGCGGTCACGACCGTGCCCTCGATTTCGTCGGGTGCGCAGTTCGGGAAATTGACATTGAGCAGCACGCCTTCCGGCAGCGGCGTTGCGATCAGCCTTTCGAGCAGCGCCGGTGCCAGCGCTTCGGTCGTCTCGTAAGGGACGACGCGGTCCTCGCCGAGATAGGAATAGGCCTGGCTGACCGCGATCGAGCGGATTCCGAGCAACGCCCCCTCCATCGCGCCGGCGACCGTGCCCGAATAGGTAACGTCGTCGGCGATGTTGGCGCCGGAATTGACTCCCGAAAGGATGAGGTCAGGCGGCCCGGGGAGGATCTTCTTCGTGCCCATGATGACGCAGTCGGTCGGCGTGCCACGCACGGCGAAATGCTTCTCGCCAACCTTCCTCAGCCTGAGCGGCTCCGAGATCGACAGCGAATGCGCGTAGCCGGACTGGTCCTGCTCGGGCGCCACCACCCAGACGTCATCCGAGAGCGTTCGGGCGATGCGCTCGAGCGACGCAAGGCCTTCGGCGTGGATGCCGTCATCATTGGTCAGCAGGATGCGCATGAACTCATTTCGATTCGATCTTGGCAAGACCACCCATGTAAGGCCGCAGCACTTCAGGAATGGTTACGCTGCCATCCTCATTCTGGTAGTTTTCGATGACGGCGATGAGAGCACGGCCGACCGCGGTGCCGGAACCGTTGAGCGTGTGCACGAAGCGGTTGCCCTTGCCGTCCTTGTCCTTGTAGCGGGCATCCATGCGCCTGGCCTGGAAATCGCCGCAGACCGAGCAGGACGAGATTTCGCGATAGGCGTTCTGGCCCGGCAGCCAGACCTCGATGTCGTAGGTCTTGCGTGCGCCAAAGCCCATGTCGCCGGTGCAGAGCGTCACCGTGCGGAACGGCAGGCCGAGCCGCTTCAGCACCTCCTCGGCGCATTGCGTCATGCGCTCATGCTCGGCGAGCGAGCTTTCCTGGTCGGTGATCGACACCAGCTCGACCTTGTAGAACTGGTGCTGGCGCAGCATGCCGCGCGTGTCGCGGCCGGCCGAGCCCGCTTCCGAGCGGAAGCACGGCGTCAGCGCCGTGTAGCGCAGCGGCAGCTTCTCATGCGGCGTGATCTCCTCGCGCACCAGGTTGGTGAGCGGCACTTCCGCGGTTGGGATCAGGCCCAGCCGTCCGTCGCCATGCGGCGTGAAGAACAGGTCCAGTTCGAATTTCGGCAGCTGGTTGGTGCCGAAGAGAACCTCGTCGCGCACCATCAGCGGCGGCTGGATCTCCTCATAGCCGTGCTCTGTCGTGTGCAGGTCGATCATGAACTGGCCGAGCGCGCGCTCCATGCGCGCCAGCTGGCTCTTCAGCACTGTGAAGCGCGAGCCGGACAGCTTCGCCGCACGCTCGAAATCCATCATGCCGAGCGCTTCGCCGATCTCGAAATGCTCCTTCACCCAGTTCGGGCGGGTCGGCACATCGCCGACGACGCGCTTGACGACATTGTCGTGCTCGTCCTTGCCGACCGGCACGTCGTCGAGCGGCACGTTGGGCAGGACCGCAAGCGAGTCGTTCAGCGCCTGGTCGAGCTCGCGCTCGCGCGCCTCGCCGTTCTGGATGAACGCCTTGATCTCGCCGACCTCGGCCTTGAGCTTTTCAGCAAGCGCGGCCTCGCCCGAGCGCATGGCATTGCCGATCTCCTTCGAAGCGGCATTGCGGCGCTCCTGCTTGACCTGCAATTCGCTGAGATGGGTGCGGCGCTCCTCGTCCCTGGCGATCAGATCCTCGACGGCGGACTGGGCGTCTTCAGCCGACCACGAGCGCTTCACCAGCGCTTCGATAAGGGCCTTCGGGTTGTCGCGAATCCATTTGATGTCAAGCATGGCTTTCCGTCCTCGAGTAAGGTTCGAGGGCGTAAACCGCATCCCTGATCGATGCAAGACAGCAGCAGCCGGCAGCCGTGTTTTTCAGGCCTGGGACCAGGTTTTAGCGCTAGGTTGACGGCGCGTCCGGCGTCTTTCCGGCGACAGCGCTGCCTGCCTCTTCCTGCCTGTCGCGCGCCAACCGGTCGCGCTCCCGGCTGCGCTCGATCAGGCGCGAAGTGAAGATCGCGACCTCGTAGAGCACGATGGTCGGAAGAGCGAGGCCGATCTGGCTCATCGGATCTGGCGGGGTCAACACCGCGGCGACGACGAAGGCAATGACGATCGCCCATTTGCGCTTCTCGGCCAGCGCTTGCGACGACAGAAGGCCGACGCGCGTCAGCAGGCTGGTCACCACCGGCAGCTGGAACACCAGGCCGAAGGAGAAGATCAGCGTCATGATCAGGCTGAGATATTCCGACACTTTCGGCAGCAAGGAGATCTGCACCTGGTCGTTGGTGCCGACCTGCTGCATGGCGAGGAAGAACCACATCACCATCGGGGTGAAGAAGAAATAGACCAGCGAGGCGCCCATCAGGAACAGGATGGGCGACGCAATCAGGAACGGCAGGAAGGCGCTGCGTTCGTTCTTGTAGAGACCCGGCGCGATGAATTTATAGATCTGCGTGGCGATCAGCGGGAAAGCGATGACCATGCCGCCGAACATGGCGAGCTTCACCTGGGTGAAGAAGAACTCCTGCGGCGCCGTGTAGATCAGCTCGACCTTGTGCGGGTCGAGCCCAGCCCATTGCGTCGCCCATTTGAACGGGACGACCAGAAGGTTGAACAGGCGCTTGGCGAAGAAGAAGCAGGCGAGGAAGGCGATGAAGAAGCCGCCCAGCGACCAGATCAGCCGCCGGCGCAGCTCGACAAGGTGCTCGATCAGCGGCGCCGAGGATTTCTCGATCTCTTCCCTCTCCTTGTCCGAGACGCTCACTTGGCGGCTCCTGCCGTCTTCTTGGCATCGGCGGCCTTTTTCACGGCCGGCTTCTTCGCCGCGGGATTGGCCTCAACCTTGGATGCCGCTTCCTTAGCAGGCGCTGCGACCTTTGCCGCCGCCGGCGCAGATTTCACCGGGGCTTTAGTCGCCGGAGCCTTGGCCGATGCGGCTTTCGCCGCTGCACCGGCGGCTTTCGCCTTCGACGCGGCCACTTTTTTCGCCGGCTGGGCGGACCCGGCGGTCTCCGCAATGGGCGTGGTCACGGAGGCCTCAGTCAAGGCCGGGGAGATCGGCGCAGCTGGCGGGGACATCGGCACAGCCGGGGCGACGTCGGTTCCGTTGATGCCTGAGATTTCCGTCGCGCCGTTCTTCAGCGGCTCGGCAGGCTGCGGGGTCGTTGCATCCGAGGGCGCCTGATCGGAAGCCGGCTTGGGCTTCATCATCGTATCGACGCCGGCCCGAACGTCGGCCGCCGCCTGCTCGAACGGATTGAGCTGCTTGCGGATTTCGTTCATCGGGCTGAGCCCACGAAGGCTGTCGACCGAGTCCTTGACATCGTCAAGCTCGGCTTCCTTCAGGGCGTCGTTGAACTGCTTCTGGAAGTCGCCCGCCATGGCGCGCAATTTGGCCGCGGTGCGGCCAAACGTGCGCAGCATGTTGGGCAAATCCTTCGGCCCGACGACCACGATCATGACGACCGCGATCACCAGCAGCTCGCTCCAGCCGACTTCGAACATGGCAATCTATTCCAACGAGAGCCTGTCGCCCAAAAACACGAAAGGGTTCTGGGACAACGACATGCTCAAAGCAACAACCGGACTCAGCTCTTGCTGACCTTTTCCTTGCCCGGCGATACGGTCTCGTCGGCGCGGTGCTCGACGGTCCGCTTGTCGTCGGTATCGTCCTCAGCCATGCCCTTCTTGAAGCTCTTGATGCCCTTGGCCATGTCGCCCATCAGCTCCGGCAGCTTGCCGCGGCCGAACAGGAGCAGCACGATGACCAGAACGATCAGCCAGTGCCATATCGATAGTGAACCCATAACAATCTCTCTCGAATGTTTTCCCTCGGCGATGATCTATGCGTTTTCGCTCGGGGATTCAAACACAACCGCAATGAAGTTGGTAAAATGGCTAGCGGATGTCACGCACTTTCGGCGTGAGCGCCTTGCTACGAATCCGCGCAGCCCCTGCTAATAAACCATTCGTATCGGTTTCGCACTCACTCTTCGGTGACGCGCGGCGTGAGCAATCCGAGCTCCTCGAGGTCGATATCGGTCAGCGCATCCTCGTCCTCGGCCAGCGCGTCCGGATCGGCCGGCGGCACAGGCATCGAGAAATTGGACGGCATGCGCGTCGAAAGCAATCCGGCGCCCTTCAGCTCTTCCATGCCGGGCAGGTCGCGGATCTCCTCCAGCGCGAAGTGATCGAGGAAAGCGTCGGTCGTGCCGTAGGTCACGGGACGGCCAGGCGTGCGGCGGCGGCCGCGCATCCTGACCCACTCCGTCTCCAGCAGCGTGTCCAGCGTGCCCTTCGAGGTCTCGACCCCCCTGATATCCTCGATCTCGGCGCGGGTGACCGGCTGATGATAGGCGATGATCGCCAGCACTTCGAGCGCCGCGCGGGAGAGCTTTCTCTGCTGGACCGAGTCCCGGCTCATCAGGAAAGCCAGATCGCCGGCGGTGCGGAACGCCCAGGCGTCTCCGACCCGCACCAGGTTGACCCCGCGCTTGGCGTAGATTTCCTGCAGATCGGCCATTGCCGCCGCGATGTTCACGCCCTCGGGCAAACGCGCCGCCAGTTGCCTTTCACTAACCGGCTCGGCACTGGCGAAGATGATCGCCTCGGCCATGCGGACGGCTTCCGACAATTGCAGCCGCTCGGCGGGGTTCTCGATAGAACCCTGTTCGGCCATCTCGTCTTCCGGTTCGTCCTCGACCTTGAACGGGATGACCGAAGCGTTGGCGCGTTCACTCATGATGCCACCTCGACTGCCTTGACCCCTTGTGCACGGCCGCGCAGATAGATCGGCGCGAAGACCTGATCCTGCCGCAGATCCAGCTTGCCCTCGCGCACCATTTCGAGTGTCGCGGCGAACGAACTGGCGATTGCCGTGCGCCTTTCTTCCGGCGCGGCCAGATATTGGATCAGGAAGCTGTCGAGCGCCGTCCAGTCGCCAATCGTTCCAACCAGCCGTGCCAGCACGTCGCGTGCGTCCTTCAGCGACCATACGGCGCGCCTGGCGATCGTCACGTTGCTGATCGCCTGCCGCTGGCGCTGCTGCGCATAGGCGGTCAGCAGATCGTAGAGCGAGGCCGAATAGGCATTGCGCTTCTCGACGATCACCATTTCCGGCATGCCGCGCGCGAAGACGTCGCGGCCGAGCCGGTTGCGGTTGACCAGCCGCGCAGCGGCATCACGCATCGCCTCCAGCCGCTTCAGCCGGAACTGCAGCACCGCTGCCAGTTCCTCGCCGCTCTCGCCCTCTTCGCCCGGCTGTTTCGGGATCAACAGCTTCGACTTGAGGAAGGCAAGCCATGCCGCCATGACCAGATAGTCGGCCGCGAGTTCCAATCTCAGCGCCCTCACCTTCTCGATGAAGGCCAGATATTGCTCGGCGAGCGCCAGGATCGAGATGCGGGCGAGATCGACCTTCTGGTTGCGCGCCAGATGCAGCAGAAGATCGAGCGGGCCCTCGAAGCCGGCGACATCGACCACCAGCGACGGGTCGCTGGTCAGACGTGACTCGTCGTTCTCGGCCCACAGACGGTCCATCGGTGCGGCCTTCGCGGCCTTGCTGTCCAATGTTTCCGCCACTCGCCTTGCTTTCCCTTCGGTTCAGGCCACCGCGTCGAAATAGGTGGCGAATTCCGCGCGTATGGTGCTTTCGTCCGCGACGTCGCGGTCCTTTATATAGGCCAGCGCCCGCTCCGCTCTCGCCAAGGACTTGCCTTCGAGCACCGTCGTACGCGACGCGATCCCCGACATTTCCTCGAAAACGCCGTTGCAGTGAAGGACGAGATCGCAGCCCGCCGCAAGGATCGCGGCCGCCTTTGTCGGGAAATCCCCAGAAAGTGCCTTCATCGAGGTGTCGTCGCTCATCAGGAGCCCGTCGAAGCCGATCTCGCCACGGATCACCTCGTTGACGACCTTGGCCGAGGTCGTCGCCGGATTGTCCGGGTCGATCGCGCTGTAGACGACATGTGCCGTCATCGCCATCGGCAGGTGGTTGAGCGCCTTGAACGGGGCGAAATCATGTTGCCGCAACTCGGCGAGGGGCGTGTCGACCGTCGGCAGCGCGAAATGCGTATCGGCAAAGGCGCGGCCGTGGCCGGGAATATGCTTCATGACCGGCAGGACGCCACCCGACATCAGGCCCTCGGCCGAAGCCCGGCCAAGCTCGATCACGGCATTTGGTTCCATACCATAGGCGCGCGCGCCGATGACATCGCTGGCGCCCGCAATGGGCACGTCGAGCACCGGCAGGCAGTCGGCGGTGATGCCGTGGCGCAGCAGATCGAAGGCGTGAAGCCGCGCGAGCAGCCACGCGGCACGGCGGCCGGCCTCGCGATCGTCGCGCCAAAGCGCGCCGAGCGCTCCGCCTGCAGGATAGTTCGGCGCCAGCGGCGGTCGCAGGCGCTGCACCCTGCCGCCCTCCTGGTCGATGAAGACCGGGGCATCCGGGCGTCCGACGCTCTCGCGCATCGAGGCGACCAGGTCGCGGATCTGCTCGGTCTCGCCGACATTGCGCGCGAACAGGATGAAGCCCCAAGGACGTTCGTCGCCGTAGAAGCGGATTTCATCTTCAGTGAGGGATTTCCCGGCGCAGCCGAGGATCGTGGATTTTGATTCGGTCATGGATCGAAGCTTAGAGCAATTCCAGGAAAAGTGTGTAACGGTTTTGCGTCCGGAATTCCGTAAAAACAAGGAGTTATGCGGGTTCGGTGATTCTGCCGGCGCTGAACCGCTCTAAGATTTTGCGAACCAAAGGGGAATCACCCCTGACCGGTGCCGCATGAATGACGACAGCCGTCCACAACGAAAAAGCCGGCGCGGCCTCGCGGCGACGCCGGCTCTGAACGGTGGTAAATGATCAGCGCGACACGAAGCAGGTGCCGCCGGCCGCCTTGTAGTTGGTGCACAGATTGATCGCGTCGTTGCGCGACTGGGCCGGGACCCGGACTCGGTAGAAAGTGCCCTTGCCGGCGATCTGCGCCTTGACGATGTTGGCTGTGCGTCCGGCGAGCACACTTCCGTAACGGCGCTGCAGGTCCTGGTAGGTGGACTGGGCGCTTTCAACCGTCGGCTGCGAAGCGATCTGCATCGACCACGAGCCGCCGCCTGCCGCCGCCGGATCGATGGAGGCGACCTGGTCGGGCTTGACCTCGCCGACGATATCGACCGGCTGATCGGACGGACGCGGCGGCGCCACCGGCACCTTCGCCGGCGTGTTGGCGGACTGGACCCTGGCTTCGGTCTTCGCCGCGGCGGCTGGCTTCACCGCGGCGGCAGCGCTTTGGTCATCACCGCCCTGGTCGGCAGCCTGATCGGTTGCCGGCGTGACGGCGCCTGTCGGCTGGGCATCGCCCTGCCCGGCGGAAGCGACGTGCTGCGGCGCCGGATGGGTCGGTTCGGTTGCCGCGACCTGCGGCGCGGGAGCCGGATCCTCGCGCGGAACCAGCGAGCCGTCAGGCTTCACCATCATGGTCTTCACCTTGCGCGGCGCCACGGCGACGACATCGTTGTTGGTCCCCTTGTCTGCCTCCTGCAGAACCTGGGCGATGCGGTCTTCCGATTTCGGCGCCGGAGCGGCCTGCTGTGGGGTTGCGGGGGCGGCGGCCTGGGCGTCAGCCGGCGCTGCTGCGTCCGGTGCGGGCGCTGCTGCGTCCGGTGCCCGCGCTGCGGCCTCCGGAGCCGGCGCTGCTTCGGCCGGTGCCGGCGCGGCTGCGGCCGGAGCTGCTGTGTCCGGCGCGGGCGCTGCCGCGGCCGCATTGCCGGCTGAGTTGGTGCCAGGCGCGGCGTCGGTGTCGTCAGGCGAAAGGTCGACGATCCGGCTCTGCGGCGGTTCCTTCGACGCCACGTCGATAGGTTCCTCGGTGTTGGTC
>NZ_RZST01000176.1:0-12174 GCF_003997575.1 Mesorhizobium sp. M1A.F.Ca.IN.022.07.1.1 | reverse complement strand
CGTCCAGGCCGGGAATGGTCAAGCGCAAAAGGCCCAATGTCTCAGCGCTGTTGGCGCGGACGGGCCGTCGCATGATCTCCCGATATAGCATGAATTCAGCGAGCCGCGCTGGGTCGGAGAAAGTCTCTTCGCGCTCGACCCAGAGATTCGAGAGAAAGCGGTTGATTGTGGGCTCAGCGGCGAGTCGATCGACAAGTTGGCGCCAGGCCTTCGGGGTGGCGACCCCTTCGAGCCTGATTCGCGCCAACCGAAGGTCAGCCATGAGGCTGAGAGTGATCCCGTCCTGCTCGTCGGAGGCCAGTCGCTTGAGCTTAGCCTCGATCGCGGCGATGGCCTGGTCGTCCCGCACGGGACGATCCTGCACAAAGTGGTAGAGAAAGCTTCGGACGAAGCCGCGCTCCGATGCCACCTGCAAGTTCGCCGCGTGTCGGGCCGTGCCCTGCCGCGCATCGGTGAAGGTAATCAGTTGCCGGCCGTCGAGCGGCAAGGGCTCGTCAGCGTCAGGTTTTGGCGATAGGTGCCCGACGAGTCCAGGGGTGATCTGAGACATCAAGTAGGGCGCACCCGCGACGAGCGATCGAAGCACGCCGGCCTCGAGGTCCACCTTCTTGGGTGCCCAGCCGCAACATGGACACTCACCTACGTGGCGGCTCGCGGTCGTTGGTAACCCCGCGCCGTCCACGGTCTCGACGATCGCACCGGTTTTTGGCTCGAAGCGGATTATCGGAGACGGCCGTGCCCCGCGCGCCCCTAAATATCGGCGGTTCACGACCGGGGATGTGGTCAGCGGCGCATCGTCTTGTGTGTCGTCTTCGGCGCCGAAGGTTTCGTCGCGATCGAGCGTTTGCTCGAACTCACCGTCCCCTGTGCCGCCTGTCCAGGCCACAAGATGCGATCCGTCGGCAGTTTCTTCAGCCTTGAGCGCACCATCGCCGCATTGAATGCAATAGGCCCATTCGAGCACGAGCGATCCGCAGTGTGAGCAATGCTCTCGCGATTCGAGGAAGACGGCGCCGAAGTGCCAGTCGGCTGCTTCAGATGCGGCGGGCCGCCCGGGACAGGTCGGGTTCACGCAGGCCCAGAGACCGGAAAGCGTCCGGTGGAAGAGGTGTAGGCGGACCGGCAGGATTGAGTCTCCGCCAGCGCTGGCCAGCGCCGGATCGGAATGTGGGTCCTTCGCCCTTGACGCTTCGACAAGCAGGCGCCTCGGGTCTACGTCCGCGCCGCCGATCTGGCGCGCCTGCGCGCTCCAGCCGCTCCAGCCTACGATGGCGCCGGCTCTGAACTGCTCCCTCAGGACCCTTAGCGGTGCAGACTTAGCGAAGATCTCACCGGCCTGGAGCGGTTCCATGCCCGCTATCTCGTCAAGTTCGATGAGATTGCTATTGAGGGCAGGAGAGGCCGGTAGCGACGCCCTAACACCTCTTACCACGTGAATATTTTGCTCTGGTGCGCCTGACAGATCTCGAAGGAAGGATCGTAGCTCGGCGGCGTCCGGGCCGCCGATCGTCGCTGAGGTCGCGACGTATCGGAGCTCTTCGGGTTTGCGACCGAAAGCAAGCGCGACGCGGCGTAGTAGGAGAGCAATTTCGGCCGCCTGGGCGCCGACATATGAGTGCGCTTCGTCCAGTACCACGAAGTCAAGCGTACCTTGTGACGCCCGCAGGATCGGTGCGTCCTTCTGCCGGATCAGCATGTACTCCAGCATGGTAACGTTGGTGACAAGAACCGGCGGAGGCGAGCGCCTGAGTGTCGTCCTATCAGCGACCTTCCAGGGTTCCCCACGCGCGGCGGTGCTCCGCACACTCTCCGGCGTGTCGCCATTGTAGAGGCAGTAGCGCAGCGCTCCGCCGAAGGGGGCGAACCACTTTGACAGCCGCTCCTCCTGGCTGGCGATAAGTGCGTTGAGCGGATAGAGCATCAGCGCGCGCACTCCTTCGAGCGGTTTTGCACCGCTATCGGAGGATCGAACCAGCCCATCCAAAATCGGTGTCAAAAAGCATTCTGTCTTCCCTGAGCCTGTGCCGCTCGACACGATCACCGAAGCGGCGCGTTCGCCGCAAAGCTGCTTCCAAGCGTCCACCTGGTGGGTGTAGGGCGGGTATGCGACTTCACGCAGAACTTCGAGCGTTCTTGGGTGCAAAAGGCCAGCCGGCAATCCGCCCCAACCGCCCTCTAACGGCAACCAGGGATAAGCGCCTTCGACAAACGGTTCGGAGAGGGCCGAGTTAGGCTGACCAGCGCGCGCACCCAAGCCCTCACGCAGATGCCGATTGAGATCGACTGAACGGAGTCGAGCCATACCGACAATCGCATCTGCAGCATCGCGTGGCAGCCGCGCCAGAAGCCTCTCGATTTCCATCACAGGTCCATTCGTTGGGTGGTGCCGGGGTCTATAGTCTCGCGTCCAAGGGCGACGGCGAGAGCGCTCTCGAAGAGCTGACGGTCGTGGAGCCAAGCGGCCCGACATCGTCCGACAACCTGCGGGTTTTGATGGAGTTTGCCGGCCGCCATTCGCGCCGCCACTAGGGGAGCAGCGATCAAATCCGCGAAGGCTGGGTCGTACCGCTCCCAAAGCTCGCGTCGCTCTGGCAGGAGCCCCGCGAGATGCAATCCGGTCGGTGGCTCGCGATGCTCACTCTGACGAGTCACGAACGCTTCGGCGAGTTCCCGAAGCGTTTCCTTCGGACGCCGGCATAGCCTTCCGATGAGGCCGGGTTCCAAATCTGCTCGTGGCGCGACCAATAGGAAGGTGATCCACGCATGAGTCGCTAGCCCGGGCTCCAGATCAGCGATTTGGCCGAGGGCGGCCGCCACATTGCGCCCTGCGTCGGCAGTCGGTAGTTCCAACCGTTCCAGGCGGCGCTCCAACTCGTCAATTCTCGTTCGAAACGCAGACACCCAGTGCTCGACTTCCGTTGCGCACCAGAGGAAGGGTAACTCACTTTGTAGCCGGATCACGGCGTCGCGCTCCTCAAGAGTGTCGCAGGTCGACAGGATCCACGGAGCCGCCTGGGGGGCACGGCAAAGTGACCGCAGGGCATCGATCGCCGGCACGGGCACGTTGCGATCCCGCGCGGCCACGCTCAGATCGACCAAGAGGCGGAGATCAGCGCGGTTCAAGGCTTCCGGGTGCTTTAACACTGTAGCAAATGCATCGTCCCGGGCGTCACGTCGTGCGATCCTGAAGGCCAGACGAAGCGCACTTCCACGATCGTCGTCGCCCGGTGGTTGGGCGACCACCTTCGGTCTGAGCGAGGTCCCGTCATTGGTTCGCCCGAAGATCAGCCAGGGGCCCGGACCGAGCTCTTGCAGGAGTCGCGTCTGCAATTCCTGCAAGGAAAGGCGTGGAAGGTTGTTGGAGAGTTTCGCGGTAGGCTGCGTCAGCGCTAGCGCATCCAGATTCCAACCAAGGATACTCGAAAGGCCCGAGAACGGCGAAATGCCTTTCTCGGCCACCAGCGGCTGGTCTTCGTCGTACCAGGCGATCTCGGCGAAGTGGTCACCTCGACCGGCCCAGCTCAGGCGCACCTCCGCATCGAGGTCCGGAAAGCTACCAAGGAGATCCCGCAATTCGTCTTGAAAGGCCGATAGCGGGACGAGACCGTCGATACGACGCGTGGCCTGCACGGGCTGTCCTGCGCCCTGCCGAACCACCAGCCATAGGTCGCGACCGCCAGGCGCCAACAGGCGGAACCCATGCAGTCGATCGATCGAAATCTGGGCCCGGCTTACGGCGGGCCGCATGTCCGGGGTCAACAGGAGCGGCTCGGCAATCGGATCAGCGAGCGTTAGGTCGAGTTGGGTGTCCCATCGCAGCGCCACGTGTAGCATCGCGCCTGGGGTGTGGAGTCGAAGATCGACGCGCGCGTCATCACCATTCCTGGAGATCGGAAGGATCTGACCGCCCTTCGCCGCAACGCTGGCCCCGAGCAGATTCTCGATTTTCAACGAGTGGGTTCGCGGTTCTCCCGATAGCACCAATTCACGCGGCGCAACGTCGGCGCAGGTCCAAGCGACCAGTTCACCGCCCCGCCTCATTGCGATCTCGACCCTGCCCAGGGGCGCGTGTTTGTTCGAAGAACGCCACGAGCCTCTCCCCAACGACCGCCAAATTAGGTCTTCCGACGAAACCAGCGTGTGATGCTGACCATCCGAAAGCCAAGCCTTTGGCGTCCCTAGGAACACCGTCTCGCGCACCCGCCGTAGAGTCTCTCCTGTGAGGATCAGTCGCTTCGTATCCTCGCGCTCGGCCGCGCTACGCCACGTGAGACGCCCATCACCAAGGTCGAGCGAAGCTTGCCCGACGAAGGCCAGAAGACAGCGTCCATCGAGGATGCAGTCTCCCAAGTCAGAAGGAGGCTGTTCGAACTTCAGTGCTGAACGAGCCTCCTGCGTTACAGCCATAGCCAGCCATGGCCGAGTGCTTCGAAAGGGCGAACTGCCAATGAATCTTAGTTCAAGCGCGTTCTCAAAATCGACGCCAGGATCTGGCTGGAAGAGGAGGACAGGCGCGTCTACCGGCTCGCCGGCAAACGCGGTGAACTCTTCGACTAAGGTCTCCCCTGCAACTGCCGCCAACCTAATTGCCTGGTTCAGGCGAGCGGGAACTTCGAACGCCTTGACCAGCGGACGGGACTCCCACGCTGTCGCCTCGTCTGATTCCACCTGTTCCAGCACGGCGATGGGCCGGTTCAAACCCGGCAGATCACCCCGCGGAAAGATGCGCAGCCGAGTGGCACCTTCCATCGCTGCCTGCAATTGGGGAGATGTTCGGACCACGTCGAGTTCACCTGACAAGGTGAGTTCGGCCCGCGGCGCCCACCCTTCGGCGGTGCGCCGCAGCAATCGGCTTGCCGCCAGGGCTCCCCCTTCGACGCGCCGGGTCCGGACCAAGTCTTCCACCAGAGATCGAAAATCGCCTTCCTCCAAGTCAAAAGGCAGATCGTTGCGCCAAGCAGGCACCACAGAATCCAGGTGGAGCACGGGATCTCGGTCATTTCGTTCGTGGAGGGGCGGCAATTGTTGACGGAAACGAACGATTACCGTGGACAGCGCCACGGCTGGCTCCACCAGCGCCTGAACAAGCGTTTCGCCCGCCCGCCATGCCTCACTTGCGACGGCCTCGGCAGGTGTGAAGCCCATTTCGATCGCCAAGATGCTGCGCTTCAGCCATAACCCCAAGGTTCCCTCTTTGATGGCAGCAGCTGGAAAACCCGCCTCGCGCACTACGCCGAAGAGGAGCGGCACGTCGGTCGGCTGAGGGCGTCGCCACCGTTTCAAGCCAGCTTCGGCGGCTTCCCGCACCACCGCGTAGCGCACGTCGGCGGCCGAATCATTCGCGTGATATCGAATTCCAAGGACAGCTAAGGGTCTGATCCAGTCCCAAGCCCCCCCGGCGCGTTCCCGGCGATACCACTCGGCTGTGAAAGCAACGAACAAAGCCTGACCATGGGAGTCGTTCAGCGCGGTCGGTCCATGGCGTTTTAGGACCTCCCGAACGCCCTCGAACTCTTGTCGGCTGAATCGGTAGCGATAAAGTGGGCGCCCATCAGGGAGCGATAATCCGCGCGATCGGAATAAGGCCTCGTAAGCGCCGCGTAGACCTAGACGCGGCTCGTCCATATTTCCCCCCAGGCTCCCAATTCAGATTGTGACACACTGTGCATTAGTTGTGAAGTTTTCCTCTGCGAGCAGGCCGCCTAGAGGGCGAGAGCGGACTTTTCGACAATAGGAACGATTTCGAAGACAATTTCGACGGCCTCGGCAGGCCGCTTGCACGGTCGTCGTTCAGCTTCCCCGAACTATCTTCGCGGAACGATTCCCAATGGCAGCTATTAGCGCGACTACGACCTGGAGCATGGTCATCGGCAACGACTACTTCCTGGGAGGAGACAATTTGCGTCTATGGCCGACGTGGGCGCATTGCGGACCAACAGCGTTGGGCCGGATGCGACCGGAAGCTTCAGGAGAAAAAGACCTCCTAGGCGGATAGTTCCACGTCGCCGTGTCCGGCTTATAGCGGACATTCGGCAATTTGGCAGCGAATGACCACATTGTGACAATCTTGCCGAAGACGAACGTCTAACCTAAACCCCCATCCAGGACATCAACCAAATTGGAGCCACTGTTTGGGACCGGGCGTAGTTGCGACGTTTGCCCTATCCGGACGTGTGAGCAAATGCCGTGGGCAACCGTGATGCGTGCATTTTTTCGTTCGGTTGCTGCGATGATCGTGATGTCCAGCCTGGCAGGTTGCACCAGCATTTCTTACTACGCACAATCCTTGAAGGGTCACGTGGAGATCATGGCGGCGCGCCAGGATGTCGAAGAGCTGATCGACGATCCTTCGATCCCTGGGACATTACGCGCTCGAATGGAATCGGCGAGCGCCATCCGACAGTTTGCGATAGATGAACTAGCGCTTCCAGACAACAATAGCTACCGCAGCCATGTCAACGTTGGTCGGGACGCCGTGACATGGGCCGTCTTCGCAGCGTCGGAATTCTCGCTGACGCCACGAACATGGTGCTTTCCGGTGTTCGGATGCGTTCCGTACCGAGGATACTTCTCCAAAAGGTCTGCGATTGAAACCGCTGTCGCACTTCAGAGGCAGGGCCTGGACGTCTATCTGACGGGCATCACTGCATTTTGCACGCTTGGCTGGTCAAGTGACCCGCTGCTAAGCACCATGCTCAGCCAAGATGAAACGTATCTTGCAGGGCTCGTGTTCCATGAATTGGCCCACCTCACGTCACGCCGCGCTGCCGAAAATAAGCCTGCATCACCTTGCGGCTCGAACGGTTGTTCTGCGCCAGCCTGGTCGGATCGAGCACCGCCTGTTCTATCCCCTCTCGCGTCAGCGCCGCTTTGAGCGCCGCGATATTTGCATCGATGTCGGCATTGTTCGCCCGGAGCGATGCATAGATGCTGTCGGTCGCCTCGGCCACGGTCGGCTCGCTCACGGGTGTACTCCTTCGGCTGTTCGGGCGGCGGCTTAACACAGATCAGCGGCTTCGCCATACCGATAAGACGGCTGATGGGCGGCAACAGTATCCCCTGGGACTTAAAAGGGATACCGATGACGCGCGCCAACGGCTCGCTGCTTTCGGGAAATGGTGTCGCCCGTGGTGAACGGCCGATATGGCGGCCCGTTACTGTCGCCTACCTGGGCCGGAACCAGACTCGCGGACTGTTTACGCCCATTGACTCCCGGAGGTCAGGCGCGCGACCCGGATCAGGATTCGGGCCAGTGCGGTCGTAGTGGGCAGGAGCAGCGAAAGAATCTTTTTTCGCTGAATCAGCGCAGAAGTCCGTCACTCTCGAATTCGTCCCAGCCCTTCAGTTTCTGACGTGACACCTCGTCCCGAGTGCTGTCAGGCGCAGACGCGGCCCTGCGGCCGCTCTTTTGCGCACGCTTCAGGGCGGCCTTTCCGGCGGCCCGCCGCCTATTCTCTGCAGCAGCTATCGCGTCGTCCTCGCGCCAGACCGTAACCAAGTCGCGATCGAGCACGTCCTCGATGTGACGTGGGTCAAACACGTGAAAAGTTACCTTCCTTGCGCGACCACGAAGTTTCACCGTACGTGTGCCTGTGCTTTGCAAGCGGCCGTCCTTGAGCCACCGGTGCCGCTCTGCCGAAGAGATCGTCAGGATGTCTTCGACTTCACGGGGAATTACGGGCAGGCCTTCGATGCCTTCCAGCGTTTTGGACACAATCGCCGACGCAGTCCGGAAATCGCCATAGGCGCCTTCCGGCATGCGCAAGGCCCCGACCTCGATACCGAGCAGCTTTTTCGCCGCCAAAGGCAGGTGGGCTCGCACTTCGCGAACGATCCCTCTGGCTCGGACCGATGACCCAAGCGTGGCCGCAGACGGGAGCGTCCACCCTTCGATCAAATTCGCAGCTGCATCCATTTTCTGGCGTGTGGACATGGGCCTTAGATAGGTCTCCCATCATGTCGGCTTCAACAAGTGTGGAATCAGCTAGCGCGGCGCTCCGGCACTGGCCTTGAACCATGCCTTGTTCCAGCCCTCGCTAGATCGCAGCGCTCTCGGCCTTCGTCGGATCACCCATTCCGCCTTCAGGCCGCCAGGTTCCCCAGGGATGTCCGCTTCGGGAGAGCGGCAACGCAGGCCTCAACGGCCGCTATGCAGCGTAAACCGGACGTTCGCGATACGTGCCGGACAGCTGGCTGCCCGCATCTGATTGAGTTTACCCGCGCGTTCCGGCGTTCTCAATTTTTTCCAGATAATCTGCCCACCACTGCATCATCTTGACGCGCTCTTCCCAGTGCTCCGCCCGGGCATAGGCGCGCCGAACGTCGTTATTTTCAATATGAGCCAGCTGTCGCTCTACGGCGTCTGGATGCCACTTGCCGCATTCGTTCAACAGAGTTGATGCCGTTGCTCGGAAGCCATGGGCCGTTGCTTCATTCTTGCTGTAACCCATGCGACGCAGGGCGGCGTTGAGTGTATTGTCGGAAATCGGACGAGAAGGCGATCGCACGCTTGGAAACAGCAGCGTCCCAGCGCCGGAGATTTTTTTAAGCTCGGCCAGGATATCCAAAGCCTGCGTTGAAAGAGGAACGCGGTGCGGTCGTCGCATTTTCATTCGCGCTTCCGGGATAGTCCATACCGAACTTTCGAAGTCGAACTCCCCCCATTCGGCAGCGCGAAGCTCACCGGGGCGGGGAAACAGCAGCGCCATCAACCTCAGAGCCGCTCGGGTTGCGGGCTGTCCGTCGAATGTCTCGATCGCACGCAGCAAGCCGCCGAATGCCTTCGGATCGGTAATGGCGGCACGCGGCGTGACCGTTGGCCTGATGAGAGCGCCCCTCAGCGCGGACGTGGGGTCAGTGTCGGCGCGTGCAGTGGCGATGGCGTATCGAAAGACGCTGCCAATGGTCGAGCGCAGCCGCCTGGCCGACTCGTATCGACCGCGCACCTCCACGCTACGAAGGGCAGCAAGGATAGTGGCCGCATCAATGTCCCGAATGCACTTGTGCCCACAGGTGAGATAGGCGAAGTCGAGTAGCCATTTGACCTTGGTGATAGTCCGGTCGGCACGTCCCTCTTTCTTCAGCTTGTCCACATATTCCTCGGCGATTGATCGAAAGCTGTCCTTTGCCGAACCGACCTTTCGCAACTTGCGTTCCTGCGCGGGATCGATGCCAGTGAGGAGGAGACGTTTGGCGTCATCGCGCGCCTTGCGTGCTTCGGCGAGCGAAATAAGGGGATAGCTGCCCAACGCCAGAAGCTTCTGCTTGCCGTCAAGTCGATAGGCGAGGCGCCATAGGCGGGATCCGGTGGGCTGCACCCAGAGCTGGAGCCCGCCACCATCAGACAATTTCAATAGCTTGGAAGCAGGACGGGCATTTCGGCATTTCACGTCGGAAAGGGCCATTTGTGGGACACCTCCCTTTGGCTGTTTCGATACCATCAGGATGTCCAGTACCAACGGAAATACCAGCCCTCCGCCTCGTTAGACCAAATACGCCGAAATTCCATGAAACGCGCTCAATCGCGCCATCCTTCCCAAAAAGATGAACGATTTCAGTTGTTTGTGCAAACAGAAGCGTAGAAGATTCGGCGAAAGGGAGTGTCGGGAGAGGAGGGGATGGTGCCCAGAGGCGGATTCGAACCACCGACACGCGGATTTTCAGTCCGCTGCTCTACCAACTGAGCTATCTGGGCCTGCGCCGGCTAACGGGCTCGTCCGCCGGGTTTCACGGAAGCGCCGGGTGGCGCCCCCCTCGAAAGCGCGTGGGTTATAGCACGGGAATTCGCCCTGTCCAGCGCTTAGGTGTTGATAAAGAAAAATCGCCGGGAAACGGCGTATTGCTACCGGCCTTCACTGCTCGTCTGTGGACGAAGGGCCTTGCTTGGGGCCCCCGTCTTCTTCCTCTTCGTCGTCGCGGCCGGGAATGACGTAGGCGCCTTTCAGCCAGCGATTGAGGTCGATGTCCTTGCAGCGTGTCGAGCAAAACGGATAGTGCTCCCGCACCGAAGGCTTGCCGCATTCGGGGCAGGGGCGCTTCGGCCTCAGCGGCGTGACCTTTTCGTCCGGGCTCATGGCCGCGCGACGTGCCAGTTCTTGTGCGGCTTGAAGCCCTCGCCGGACAGCAGTGCGATACTCTCGTAGAGCGGCAGGCCGACCACATTGGTGTAGGAGCCGACCAGCTTGACGACGAAGGAGCCGGCGAGGCCCTGCACGGCATAGCCGCCGGCCTTGCCGCGCCATTCGCCCGACGCGACATAGGCGTCGATCTCCTCGCGCGGCAGTCGCTTGAAGCGCACCCTGGTCTCCACCAGCCGCTGCCTGAGCTTGCCGCCCGGCGTGATCAGGCAGATGCCGGAATAGACCCGGTGCGAGCGGCCGGAAAGCAGGCCGAGGCAGTTCACCGCGTCGTCGATCGTCTCGGCCTTGGGCAGGATGCGCCGCCCCACTGCCACCACCGTGTCGGCGGCCAGGATGAAGGCCGGCGCATAGTCTTCCTCGCTTTTCAGCGAGGCGAACGCCTTCTCGGCCTTGTCCTTGGAAAGGCGCTTCGCCAGCGAGCGCGGATGCTCGGCGCGCAGCGGCGTCTCGTCGACATCGGCGGGCAGCACGCGGTCCGGTTCGATGCCGGCCTGCTGCAACAGCTCGATGCGACGCGGCGAACCCGAGGCAAGCACGAGCTTCTGCAGAATGCTCATCGCGGTTCGCGCCGAATTGTTACTTGAAGCGGTAGGTGATGCGGCCCTTGGTCAGGTCGTAAGGCGTCATTTCGACCAGGACCTTGTCGCCGGTCAGCACGCGGATGCGGTTCTTGCGCATGCGGCCGGCCGTGTGGGCGATGATTTCGTGCTCGTTTTCGAGCTTCACCCGGAACATCGCATTGGGCAGCAGTTCCGTGACCACGCCCGGAAATTCGAGGACTTCTTCCTTCGGCATTCGATACCTTTGCTTGGATGGCGGTTCCGGGGCTTAGAGCATGATGCCGAAAAGTGTGAAGCGGTTTTCGGACGACATCATGCTCTACTCTTGATCTGGAGCCGGACGATTTCAGGTCGAACAGACCTGAACTCGTCCGACTCCAGCCGGAATTTGCGGCGGAACCTATATGATAATCGCCCGCTTGTGAACATGCTTAATCCGTCGCGTTTTTTGCTTCCGGAAGCAAGAAACGCCGGCTTATGCGCGTCTTCAGCCGCTCTCGCACATCGCGATAGGCGGCCATGATATGCTCGCGCGTGCCGCCGGTGTCGGTCGGGTCCGGCATCGGCCAGTACTCGACCTCGACGGCGAGCGAGCGGGTAAGCTCGAGCGCGGCGTGATGCGCTTCCGGCGCCAGCGTCACGATCAGGTCGAAATAATCGTCTTCCAGCTCGTCAAGCGTCCTCGGCTGCCGCTCGCCGAGCGTGAGACCCTCTTCGGCAAGCACGGCATCGACGAAGGGGTCGCGCTCGCCGCTGCGCACGCCGGCCGAGGCGACGAAAGTGGTGGCGGGCAGCATCCGCCGCGCCAGTTGCTCGGCCATCGGCGAGCGCACGGCATTCATGCCGCACACAAAAAGAATCGAATGCGGCAGCGCGGCCAGGACTACCCCCGCCAGTGCAGCACGCAGACGAGCGTGAACAACCGGCGCGCCGTGTCGAAGTCGATCTCGATCTTGCCGGCGAGCCGGTCCATCAGTGTTTGCGAGCCCTCATTGTGCAGGCCGCGGCGGCCCATGTCGATTGCCTCGATATGGCTGGGCGTGGAGGAGCGGATCGCCTCATAATAGCTTTCGCAGATCAGATAGTAATCCTTGACGATACGCCTAAGCGGCGTCAGCGACAGGATGTGGGTAACCACATCGGCGCCATTCTGGCGGCTGACGGCGAACACCAGGCGCGACTCGGCCAGCGACAGCTTCAGCCTGTATGGGCCGGCGCCATCGTCGTTGACCGGCCGGAAACTGTTTTCCTCGATCAGGTCGAAGATCGCCACTGCCCGCTCATGCTCGACATCGGGCGTCGAACGCCCGATCGATTCGTCGAGCTCGACGTCGATCAGCCTGTCGCGGTTTTGGTGGTGGCCGGACATCGCTACATGTTCAGCCTGATCGCCACCGATCGTGCGTGGGCGTCGAGCCCTTCCGCCTTGGCGAGCGCGATGGCCGCCGGCGCCAGCGCCTTGAGCTGCTCCGGGC
>NZ_RZST01000175.1:0-12180 GCF_003997575.1 Mesorhizobium sp. M1A.F.Ca.IN.022.07.1.1 | reverse complement strand
CTGCTACCCCCGTTCCGGTGCCTGCTCGGGGCGCCAGTTATTGAATTCTTTGACATTTCTTTCATGTTTGCCCTAAGTCCCAGCACCTGAAACCGCTTTAAAACCATAGATCACGACGCAAGCGGCACCCTTGTCTGGTTGCCCATCCCAAAGCCGGAAACGCCCGCTTCCTAATTTAGTTCCCTGCCCGGCGGAACTTTTTCAGAAAGCCGACGTTGGTTTTGCCGGGACTTCCAGTGAGTCTAGCCTTTGCAACAACGTCATCTGAGGGAGACGTCAAATATGAGCCTGTCCGCAACCATCGCTCCTCACCTGCCTTTCCTCCGCCGTTTCTCGCGCGCCGTGTCGGGATCGCAGGAAAGCGGCGACGCCCTGGTTGCTGCGATGCTGGAGGCCATCATCGCCGACACCGAAGTTTTCCCCAAGGCATCGAGCGATCGCATTGCGCTGTACAAGGTCTTTGCCAGGCTTTTCACTTCGATTGCGATCCGCGTGCCGCAAGAGCATGCGCAGACAGCTTGGGAGCAGCGGGCGGCCGCCAATCTGAACGCAATCGCGCCGCGGCCGAGGCAAGCTTTCCTGCTGGTCGCCGTAGAGGGTTTCAGCGAGGATGAAGCGGCGGAAATCCTCGATGCGGACGAACAGGAGTTCTCCGAATTGCTTGCCCAGGCAAGCAGCGAGATTTCCCGCCAGGTCGCCACCGACGTGCTGATCATCGAGGACGAGCCGCTGATCGCCATGGACATCGAGGAGATGGTCGAAAGCCTCGGCCATCGCGTTGTCGGCACCGCCCGCACGCACGCCGAGGCGGTCGCCGTTTTCGGCAAGACGCGTCCGAAAATGGTGCTGGCCGACATCCAGCTCGCCGATGGCAGCTCGGGCATAGAGGCGGTCAACGAGATCTTGTCCTCGACGCCGGTGCCGGTGATCTTCATCACCGCTTTCCCTGAGCGCCTGTTGACCGGCGAGCGTCCCGAACCGGCGTTTCTGGTGACCAAGCCCTTCAATCCAGACATGGTGAAGGCCCTGATCAGTCAGGCGCTTTTCTTCGACCGGCAGGCGAAAGCCGCGGCCTGACCGCATGTCCGATCATTGAGGTCTCATGCGAGGCGCCCGCGCCTCGCACGATGCGGCGCGGAGTCCCATCCGTGAAGCGTTTTCAGGGGATCGTCTTTTTCCGGAAATGGTGGAACAAACGCCATCCAGCCACGTTTTTTCCAGGACGTTAGAAGGAGAGATATCATGCTGTACTGGGCGCTCGTTTTTCTTGTGGTCGCGATCATCGCCGGCGCGCTTGGGTTCGGCGGCATCGCCGGCACGTCGGCTGGCATCGCGCAGATATTGTTCTTCGTCTTCCTTGCTTTCCTGGTGATCTCACTCATCGCCGGCCTCGTCAGGAGAACCTGACCAGGGGGAGTGCCGAACACTGGAAGCCGCACCCCTCAAACGGTTTCCAGCCACCGCCGGGCGATGTCCCCAAAAGGATGTCGTCCGGCGGACCGCTTTTGGGCAGCATAAGCATCAGTAGGTCAAGACCGGGGCAGCAATCCTCGTAAGCCGTTCGCGCCTGGATGCGGGAAGTATCGAATGCGTTCCAAGGCCTCAGAGAAGGACTATACGCAAGAGCGCAGCGACGAAGTGATCGCGATGCATCCGGCGGAAAGCGGGATGCAGGTGGGTCGCGCGCTACTCCACGCGCTCCACAATGCTGGAATTTCGGTCCTCTACCAGGATCGTGAAATGAAGACCGTCTGGGCGCGCAACATGCGCGCCCCGTGGGCCTGCGAGACGGCCGAGGGCAAGGATGCGCTTTCCCCCGCGCAGTCCGAGCGCATAGGCGCAGCCAAGCGCAAGGTGATTGAAACCGGCAACCCGGATCGCCTCGAGCTCGGCATTTCCGACAGTGACGGCGTGCGCTGGTTCCATGTCTGGATCGATGCCGATCGCAGCGAATCCGGCGAGGTTCAGGGCGTCGTCACCACCATGGTCGAGACGACGGAGCAGAAGCGCCGCGAGCAGACGCTGAAAACGCTGCTGCGAGAGGTCAGCCATCGCTCGAAGAATCTTCTGGCCATCATCCAGAGCATAGCCACCCAGACCGGACGCTACTCGGAGACGCTCGGCGATTTTCTGACGCGCTTTCGCGGCCGTATCCAGTCGCTCGCCTCGTCTCAGGATCTGGTGACATCCTCCAACTGGCGGGGAGCGGCGCTTCGTGAGCTCGTGTCCGGCCAGGTCGGCCGCTATAGCGCCGATCCAAGTCGCAGCCTGCGTTTCGATGGGGAGAACCCTTACCTCAATCCGAACGCTGCCCTTCATATCGGACTGGCCATGCACGAGCTGGCCGTGAATTCGGTAAGCTACGGCGCCCTGTCGCAGCCTGACGGGCGGATCAGGGTAAGCGCCAGGATCGCGGCCGGCAGCGAGACTTCGCCTGGCCTTTTGCTGATTTGGACAGAAAGGATCGGCGCCGGTCGGCGCACCGAAAATCGTTTTGGCAGCGTCGCCCTCGAACGCGTCGTGCCGACGTCGCTGAATGGCTCCGCCAGTCTCGATATCGACGACGATCGTCTCGAATATCGCCTGACCATCCCGCGCGGCAATTTCGAGATAGAATGAACAACCACGTCTTGGGCAACAGACAGCCGCCGGAGAGGCGTTAACCTGCCATTCACCATAAAATCCGATTGTGTTTCCCCGGCAGAAGCAACTCCAGGATAGCGCGCAATGCCCTTCCGAGTTGCGTAAAACCGTGGAGTGGATCGGCGATCCCGTGAGGCGCTGAACCGCTCGCGACGCATCAAACCCAGCCGCGCAATCACACCGCGATTTGGGAGGAAGCGAATGATGATTGCCGATATGGACAGGCTGGAGCGGGCCGCCCGCGTCTCGATGAGCGGCTTCCAGGACCGAAGCACGGCCCTCGCCCCGTTCCTCCCATCCATCGCTTCGCCTCGGCGCCGTCGCGCTTGTTGCTGCTCTCGTGCTGGCGGTGGCCTGGCAACTGGCCTGATCTTTCCAATCGAGCAGCCGGCCGGCGCCAAGGGCACGCGCCATTGCGCGCCGACTCCGCCGAGCAGGAACTTTTGAGCGGCAACAATCGTTCTTTGCGGCGGGAGGATTCGACCCGTGGAACACATCGCCGCCTTGCTCCTCGTCATTGGCTGCTCGGACACCATGACCGATTGCCGCGAATTGTCGGTGCCGGTCAGCGTCTTCGAGACTTTCGAGGCCTGCATCGCCGAACGGCCGTTTGCGCTGGGCGACCTGCAGGGGCGCACGCCGCGTGTCATGGGCGAGTGCCTTGCCGCCGATCCGGCACTTGAAGACGACTACGATCAACTGCTGTGGACCGTGCGTCCCGACGGCAGGCTCGTCGCGTCGCTGGAAACTTCCGGCGCGCTTGTCGCGTCAAACGGCGCACGCCCGTAAGACACTCTCTTCAGCAATAACAAGATCGGGCAGGCAAAGCCCGTTTTTTCGTGCTAAACGGCGGTTGGCACTGCCAAAAGTGAGGACAAAAGCGAGGAGCTATTTATGCGGAAAATGATCATTGCCATGGTTGCCGTGGTCGCCGTCAGCGGCTGCACCACGACCGAGCAGGATGTCGTCGGGGGCGGCTTGATCGGCGCCGGCGTCGGCGGCCTGGTCGGCGGCGGCAGGGGCGCGCTGATCGGCGCGGCTGTGGGCGCCGGGTCCGGCCTGTTGGTTCGCAACCTGCGCAATGGCTATTGCATATATCGCCACGCTGACGGCACGAGATACAAGGCCCGCTGCAACTGATTTTCCGCGAGACACAGTCATCTACCCGGGGGCCGACCAGCGGTCCCCGGGTAGATCCTTGTTAGACCCTGACTGACAGGCGCTCAGCCTGGCAGGGGTATTCGGATTTCCACCTTAAGCCCGTCGGCCCGGTAGTCGCGCTTGATCCTACCGCGCAATTCGCGCGTGACATTGAGATCGATCAGCTTGGTGCCGAAACCGGTCTTTGCCGGCGGCTCCAGTTTCTTTTGCCCGGCCTCGCGCCAATCGAGCACCAGCGTCCGCTCCCGGCCACGTCCTTCGACCCGCCAATCGACCTTCAGGGCGCCCACCGAGTTGCCGGCCTCGCCATATTTCAGCGCGTTGGTGGCAAGCTCGTGGAAGGTCAGGCCAAGCGCCTGCGTCGTCGTCTCGTCAAGCAGCACTTCCGGCCCCGACAATATGCCTTCGGAAAGCTCTTTGCCGAACACCTGCCCAAGCTCGGTGCGCAGCAGGTCGCCGAGGTCCGCTTTCTGCCAGCGCGAGCGTGTCAGCATGTCCTGCGACGCGGCCATCGCCTGCAACCGCGCCGAGAATGATGCCGAGAACTCCTTCACGTCCGTGGCCTGCGAAGCAGTCTGCCGCGCGATCGCCAGCACCCTGGTGATCGAGTTCTTGATGCGGTGCTTCATCTCCTGCAGGATCAACTCCTTTTCCAGCAGGCTCTTCTCCGTCGCCTCATGCAGCAGCGACTTCGCCTCGTAGGCGCGCTCCTGATAGCGGGCCACCAAGGCAATCGCCCCGGCGAGCAGCAGACCGAACAGCCCGAGCATCACCGGGATGGCGCGCGAGGAAGGCAGCGCGAAAGCGCTCGTCGGCCGAAACAGGACAGTCCAGGGTCGGCCGGCCACGACGATATCCCGGCGCGCCAGCAGCTTTCCGCCGAGCGATTCGGCCGGCGGCGCCTCCGACCGGAACAGGAGATTGTCGGCTCCCGGCTGGCCGTCGAAGATTTCGACGTTGACCGGCAGCAGCGGAGCCTTGCTGAGCGCCACCTGGAACAGATCGCGTGCGCGGAAGGAGGCGTAGAGGAACCCGGCGGTCGAGGAGCGGCTGGCATTAATGACATCCGGAGCCGTTTCCACGTTCAGCCGCACGAAGACCAGGAATCCGGGGAATGTCTGCTCCAGCCCTTGTCCCTGGCCAAGTTGAACGAGCCCGCTGGCATGCTGCTGGTCGTCGGCCATGGCCTTCTCGATTGCCGCCCGCCGTGCCGGGTCGCTGAACATGTCGAAGCCGATGATCGACTGGTTGGAGGTATCGAGCGGCTCGAAAAGCACGATGGGCGTGCGCCATTGCTGCTGCGTGATGGCCGGATAGACCGGGTGGGCCGAACCGCGAGCGCGCAGGATGTCGCGCTCGAGCGTGGCCTCGTCGCCGGCCTTGGCCAGCCTCAGGAAGCCGATGCCGCGCAGTCCGGCGAAATTGTCGTCGATGTCGAGCGCGGTGAGGAAGGCCTTGAACTCGCCGCGCGTAATATCGCCGTTACGAGCATCGAACAGCGCCTGGGTCGAGCGCAGCAGCGACAGATGCAGGTCGATGCGGCTCTCGATGCGGTTGAGCGCATCGTCGGCGGTTCCCTCGAACTTGATGCGTGCCGCCTCCTGGGTCGCGAAATAGGCGAACCCCGCCATCGTCAGGCTGATCAGCGCGACGGCGATGAAGGCGACGATCGGGAAAAGCTTTTTCAATGCAGGATGCGGCCCATGGATGGTTGGCCACCTTTATGGGCAAGTCTCCGCGCCAATACAATGGCAAGGCCAACCCAACGCCGCGATTGGCTCATCAAACAAGTCGCAAATTAGCCAACCAATTTATAGTCTTAGGCCGCGATTTTCAGCGCTCCGGGGCCTGGCATGGCGCCTGGCGGGCACTTGCCCAGAATGATCATGCCGAGCACCTCGTCCTGGGTCACGTCGCTGGTGCGCGCCGTACCGACGACCTGGCCGTTCTTCATGACGCAGACCCTGTCCGCCAGCTCGAACACGTCATGGATGTCGTGGCTGATCAGGAAGATGCCGATGCCGTCGGCCTTGAGTTGCCGCACCAGTTCGCCGACCTGGGCCGTCTCCTGGGGGCCGAGCGCTGCCGTCGGCTCGTCCATGATCAGGATTCGCGCGTTGAACAGGATCGCGCGCGCGATCGCCACCGACTGTCTCTGTCCGCCGGACAGCTTGATCACCGGCTCCTTGAAGCGCTGGAAGCGCGGATTGAGCCGGCCCATCACCTTGCGCGCTTCGGCCTCCATGGCGACGTCGTCCAGCGTGCCCCAGGCGGTCATCAGCTCGCGGCCGAGGAAAAGATTGGCGGCGGCGTCGACGTTGTCGGCAAGCGCCAGCGTCTGATAGATCGTCTCGATGCCGTATTTCTTGGCGTCGCGCGGGTTGGAGATTGCTGCCTCCTCGCCGTTGACGAAGATCTGCCCGGCATCGCGCTTGTAGGCGCCGGACAGTATCTTGATCAGCGTCGACTTGCCGGCGCCGTTGTGGCCGAGGAGCGCCACCACTTCGCCGGGGAAGAGATCGATGGAGGCATCGTCGACGGCGCGAATGCCGCCGAAGGCGATCGAGATGTTGCGCATGTCGACCAGCGGGGCGCCGGCGGGAGCGTTCTTGTCTGCCATGATGCTGCCTCCTTCACACCCGCTTGCGGTAGATGGTGTCGAGCCAGACCGCGATGACTAGCACGGCGCCGACGACGATGCTTTGCAGCGGCGAATCGACGCCGAGGAGCACCATGCCGGACTGCAGTGACTGCATCAGCAGCGCCCCAAGCATAGCGCCGAGCACGGTTCCCGAGCCGCCGGCGAGCGAGGTGCCTCCGATGACCGCCGCGGCGATGACCAGGAGCTCGTCCAGCGTGCCGAGCGCATTGGTCGATGAATTCTGCCGCGCCGACGATATCGCCGCGGCCATCGTCGCCAGCACGCCCATGATCATGAACACCTTCATGGTGATCCAGCGCGTGTTGATGCCGGCAAGGTTGGCCGCTTCCGGATTGCCGCCGATGGCAAAGACATAGCGGCCGAAGCGAGTGCGCTTGGTGATGAAGGTCATGACGAGGCCGACGGCGATCGCCATCAGCACCGGAACGGCGATGCCGTGGGCGATGAACAGGCCGCCTTGGGGGACCGTGATGTTGTTGGCGGCGGCGTAGCGGTTCACGATGCCGACCGGCCAGGGATAGGAATTGGCCAGCCACACCGCGCCCATGATGACGGCGCAGGTGACCGCGCCGAGCAGCGTCTCGGCCCAGATCGGACGCAGCGGAAAACGGAAGCGCTTGCGCTGCACCCTGCCGTTGAACAGCGCAAACACCACGGCAAAACAGGCGACGGCGCCGACGATCCAGCTCCATCTGGCGCCGATCGAGCCGGCCGGTCCGCCGCCCATCAGCTGGAAGGTGGCGTCGAGCGGCGCCACCGTCTGGCCGCTGGTGACCCACCAGGCAGCACCGCGCCAGACCAGCAGCCCGCCAAGCGTCACGATGAAGGCCGGCACTTCGAGATAGGCGATGACGAAGCCCTGGAAGGCGCCGATCAGCAGGCCGAGCGCCAGGCCGATCAACAGCGCCAGCACCCAGATCCAGGGATTGCCAAGCTCGAGCCCAACCATTCGCACCAGGAAATGCACTTGGGCAAAGCCCATGACCATGCCGATCAAACCCTCGGCGGATCCGACGGAGAGGTCGATGTTGCGCATGACGATGACCAGCACCATGCCGGAAGCCATGATGGCCACGGCCGAGGTCTGCACCGACAGGTTCCACAGGTTGCGCGGCGTCAGGAACGTTCGGCTATCGAAATCGAGCGGATTGACGCCGAGCCGCAGGCTCGAGATGACATGCAGGCCAATCCAGATGATCAGCAGCGCGCCGACCATGCCGAGCATGCGGGTGTCGAGCTCGGTCGCCTTGAGGAAGCGCCCGACGGCGCTGAGTTCGGAAGCCCGCGCGCGATCCGCCGCCGGGTTGGCCGGCGTATCAGAGGTCGTATCGGTCATGATCTCCTCCCACCGGCTTGCCGTCTGGCGCGATGCCGGACCACGATGCTAGAGCAATTCCAGGAAAAGTGCGTGGCCGCCTGGAATTGCGCGGAAACAAACGGCTGGAGCAGTTCGGCGATCCTGCCGGACAGTGAACTGCCCCAATGGTCTCCGGCTTCAGTACGCCCGAAAGCCTTTGGAAAAACGCCGCGGCTGTCGGGCCGCGGCGCTGCGTTTGAACCTGACGGCCAGCTTAGTTGCAGACCGCGACGCTGCCGGCGGCAACGCCCGCGCAGACTTCATCCTTCTTGATCCAACCCGCGTCGATGACGAGGTTGAGATTATCCTTGGTGATTGCGACCGGGGTCAGGAACAGCGACTTGACGGTGTTGCCGCCAGGCGTCGTGAAGTCCTTGGCGCCCGCGATGTCGGTCATCTTCTTGCCGTCGGCGAGCTGCGAGGCGATCTCGGCGGCGTGCTTGCCGAGCTCGCGCGCGTCCTTCCACACCGACACCGTCTGGGTGCCGAGCGCGATGCGGTTGAGCGCGGCATGGTCGCCGTCCTGGCCCGAGACCGGAACGGTGCCGGCCAGCCCTTGCGCCGTCAGAGCCGCGACGACGCCGCCGGCGGTGCCGTCATTGGCCGCCACCACCGCGTCGACCTTGTTGTCGTTGGCGGTCAGGAACTGCTCCATGTTCTTCTGCGCATTGGCGGGAAGCCAGCCATCGGTATAGGCCTCGCCGACATTCTTGATCTTGCCGCTGTCGATGGCTTCCTTCAGCACTTCCATCGAGCCGGAGAACAGGAAATCGGCGTTCGGGTCGGCGCCCGAGCCCTTGATGAAGACGTAATTCCCCTCGGGCTTAGCCTTGAACACCTCGCGGGCCTGCATGCGGCCGACTTCCTTGTTGTCGAAGGTCAGATAAAACACGTCCTTGTTCTCGATCAGGCGGTCGTAGCCGACGACCGGAATGCCTTCGTCGAGTGCCTTCTGCACCGCCGGCCCGATGGCGGAGGCGTCCTGCGCCAGGATTATCAACGCATTCGCGCCCTGCGAGATCAGGCTTTCGACGTCGGTCAGCTGCTTGCCTGGATTGGACTGTGCGTCGGCGGATATATATTTGTCGCCGGCGGCCTCGATCGCCTTCTTCATCGCCGCTTCGTCGGTCTTCCAGCGCTCTTCCTGGAAATTGGACCACGAAACGCCGATCACCTTGTCCTTCGCCTGCGCGACCGACGCCAACGTCAACGACATGGCGACGCCCGCCAGAATGGCGGCTGCGAATCTCTTCATGATATCCTCCCTGCGCCCCTCGCGGCGCGACCCAGACTGGCCCGAAGGCGATGAGGCTTTTTTTCGAGCCTCGAAAAAATACTGATCCAACGCTAAAGCGCTGTCAACTGCAATTCTGACGGTTTTTGAGGTGGTCACGTACTTTTTTCGAGACCCGCAATAAATAATGACAGTGCCGACCGCTTCTGCCACTATCGCGGAACAGTTCGGGAGGAGGCGCAGCCCGGTCCACCGAAACTTGTAAGACCAGGACGGTTCGGGTGCCGGCGTGCGGGACTGAACCGATCTGGCGCGTCGCCGAGTCCTGTGCATGATCGAGAGGCCGCGCTGACTGGGAGGAGAAAAAATGTCGGTCGGAATCCGCCACGACGATCTGCGCCGGCGCAACCGCGCCATGGTGCTCTCGGCCGTGCGCCGGGCCGGCCAACCGTCGCGCACGGAAATCGCCGCGACCACCGGGCTCAGCCATTCGACCATTTCGGCGATCTCTTCCGACCTGATCCAGGAAGGCATCCTGGCCGAGAGCAAGCCGAGCGAGACCGCGTCTCTGAAGCGCGGCCGGCCACAGGTGGGCCTCGCGCTCAAGCCGGAGGCGGCGGCGGTGGTGACGGTGGTGCTGTCGCTCAATTTCCTCTCGGTCGCCGTTATTGATTATGCGGGTCAGGTCATCGCCGAGGAGCAGCGCCGCCTCGATACGCTCACCATGCCGCGCAACGAGCTGATCGGCGAATGCTTGGCGATCGTGCGGCGCCGGCTGGACGATCCGGACCTCGACGTCGGCAGCGTCGCCCGCATCGCCATGGGCATCCAGGGCATCACCGATTCCCATGCCCGCGCCATGCTATGGTCGCCGATCACGCCGCTGACCGACATTCCCTTCGCCGACATCCTGGAAAAGGAATTCGGCATTCCGGCCACCATGGAAAACGACTGCAACATGATGGCGGTGGCGCTGCAGTGGCGCGATCCCGACCGCTATCGCGACAATTTCATCGCCATCCTGCTCTCGCACGGCATCGGCATGGGCCTGGTGCTGAAGGGCGAGCTGTTCACCGGCACGCATTCTTCCGGCGGCGAGTTCGGCCACATGATCCATCGTCCGGGCGGCGCGCTCTGCCGTTGCGGACGCCGCGGCTGCGTCGAGGCCTATGCCGGCAACTACGCCATCTGGCGCAGCGCCATGAAGATGAGCGAGGACGCCGAGCCGGTCGATGTCGGCGACGCCGACATGCGGGCGCTCGCCGCCAAGGCGCGCGAGACGGATGGCCCGGAGCGCGAGGCCTATCGCCGGGCCGGGGAGGCGCTGGGCTTCGGCCTTGGCAGCCTGTTCGCGCTGATCGACCCGGCGCCGGTCGCCATGGTCGGCGTCAGCGCCGCCGCCTTTGACCTGATCGAGCCGGCGCTGCGCGAGGCGATCGGCCAGACCGCCGGAGGCCAGCATTCAAACTCGATCTCCTTCGATACCGAGCCGAACGAATTGCCGCTGATCCGCGAAGGCTGCGCCGTGCGCGCGCTGACCTTCGTCGACCAGGAGATTTTCGCCCCGGGCGTGCAGGCAAGAGCGGGCAAGAACGTGGCCTGAACAGCTTCGATAGCGATCGTTGGCTTCTGTGCGTCCTGCAGACGCCGGAGATTAGCGAAGGCCCCGCAGCTTCGTCATTCCAGGGCGGAGCAGGAGCGAAGCTCCGTCGCGGAGACCCTGGAATCCATGCCATTACCTCAATCGTCGGATGAGCGGAGCAGAATTTCTGCACCGCCGCGGCGCGTGGAAGTCGCGTGGATCGTCGGGTCTGCGCCGCGTCGCGACGCTTCGTGCTCCGCCCGTGGACGGCGAAGCACCAGCGTCTCGATAACCCGCCAGCGCAGATAGAACCCGTCAGACCTTCGGTGCCCTGGATCTAATCTTCCCTGATCGCGTAGCCCGCCCCACGGATGGTACGTATGACGTCCGGCATCCGGCCGTTGTTGACCGCCTTGCGCAGGCGTCCGACATGCACGTCCACGGTGCGCTCGTCGATATAGATCGTCTCGCCCCAGACATTGTCGAGCAGCTGGCTGCGCGAGAACACCCGGCCGGGATGCCGCATCATGAATTCCAGCAGCCTGAACTCGGTCGGGCCGAGCCGGATCTCGCTCTTCTTGCGGTAGACGCGATGCGATTCGCGATCGAGCACGATGTCGCCGACCTTGAGCACGCTGGACAGCACCTCCGGCTTGGCGCGGCGCAGCAGCGCCTTGACCCTGGCCATGAATTCCGGCGTCGAGAACGGCTTGACCAGATAGTCGTCGGCGCCGGTCGAGAGGCCGCGCACCCGGTCGCCTTCCTCGCCGCGCGCGGTCAGCATGATGATCGGCAGGCGTTCGGTCTCGGGCCGCATCCTGAGGCGCCGGCAAAGCTCGATGCCGGACACCGCCGGCACCATCCAGTCGAGCACCAGAAGGTCGGGCACATTCTCCTGCAGGCGGATCTCGGCCTCGTCGCCGCGGGTCACCACCTCGACCTGATAGCCCTCGGATTCGAGGTTGTAGCGGAGCAGCACCCCCAGCGGTTCCTCGTCCTCCACCACCATGATGCGTGGCGCGATCATATAGCAGGCACCTTCGCTGTCAGGCCGCCGGCGCCGACATCGTCGTCTCGTCCTGCTTAGGACGATTCGCGGGCAATTGCGTGCCGGTCAGCACATAGTAGGCGTTCTCGGCGATGTTGGTGACGTGGTCGCCGATGCGCTCCAGATTCTTGGCGCAGAACAACAGATGCGTGCAAGCCGTGATGTTGCGCGGATCCTCCATCATGTAGGTCAGGAGCTCGCGGAAGACGGCGGTGTATTTGACGTCGATGCGCTCGTCGTCGTTGCGGAGCTTGGCGAGCGCCGTGGCGTCGCCGGCCGCGTATTCCTCGATCATGCCCTGCACCTGGATCAGCACCAGCTGCGCCATCGAATCGATGGAGTGCGAAAGGTCGCGCGGCGCGGCGCTGACGCCGACCGAGCCGACGCGCTTAGCGATGTTCTTGGCAAGGTCGCCAATGCGCTCGAGATCGCCGGCCATGCGGATGGCGCCAACGACGCTGCGCAGGTCGTCGGCCATCGGCTGGCGTTTGGC
>NZ_RZST01000174.1:0-12223 GCF_003997575.1 Mesorhizobium sp. M1A.F.Ca.IN.022.07.1.1 | reverse complement strand
CTTCAACCTAGTCACGTCGCGCAGCGTGACACGGTCGAGATAGGCTTCAGCGTCCGGACCCTCGATCCGGTATTTCGTCATCGGCGAGATGTCGAAGAGTGCCGCCTGGCTGCGAATGGCAAAATATTCCAGCTCCTCGTCCCAGAGCGAATGCGGCGCGCGGTAGCCGGCCCAATTGTACCAGTCGTTTGTCAGCGCCAGCGCGTCGATGCGCGGCTGGAAAGGTGTGCCGAGCCGAAGCGTGCGGAAGTGGGATTGCGCAAGGGTGCGGGCGGAATTGATTTTCACATGACGATTCATGTTGGCGTCGTAGAGCGCTGCGTTTGTGAATGGCGAAATCATCTCATGCCCTTATCGCGATGATGCGGCGTGCGGCGTTGAGGCCGGGGGCGCCGGAGATGCCGCCGCCGGGATGCGAACCGGCGCCGGCAAGGAACAGCCCTTCGAGCGGCGTGTCGTAGCCCGACCAACCGGAGACCGGCCGCGACATCAGCATCTGGTCGGCCTGCAACTCGCCGTGGTGCCAGTGACCGCCGGGCATGCGGTAGCGCCCCTCGATGTCGGCCGGAGTCAGCAACTCGGCATGACGCACCGTGGCGCCGATGCCAGGCGCATAGGCTTCGAGCTGCGCCATGATCGCCTTGAGGAATTGCGGCTTGCCGGCGGTCCAGCCCTGTTTCAATGCATAAGGTGCGTATTGCACCACCGCGGAGAGCACGCAGGCGCCGGAGGGTGCCAGCGAAGGATCGACCAGGCTGGGCAGCGTGATCTCCATCACCGGCTCGGGCGAGAACTCGCCATATTTCGACGGGTTGAAGGCGCCCTCGACATGGTGCGGCGAAGGCGCGATGACGAGTCGGCCCTTGTGGCCAGCGGCGTCGACGCCGGCAAATTGCGGCGGCCGGTCGAGCGCGAGATGAAGCTTCGCCGCATCGCCCTTCATGCGGATGTTCTTCATCTTGCGCACGAAACCGGTGTCGACCTCGCGCGGCCCGGCCAGATCGAGGATCGTGGTTGCGGGATTGATTGCCGAGACGACGGCTTTTGCGCGCAGCGCTTCGCCGCCCTGCGTGACGACACCGACGGCGCGGCCCTTCTCGACGACGACCTTGGCGACCGGCGAAGCCAGACGGATCGAAACCCCCGCTTGCTCGGCCGCCGAGCGGATGGCGGCAACGACCGCGCCCATGCCACCCTTGGGCTGTATCTGCGCGCCGGCGAGCCCGCCGATCTCGCCAGCGAGCCGATAGTAGAGGCCGAGCAGCGATGTCGGCGAGCGCGGACCGAGATGGCTGCCCAGTGTCGCGTCGAAAGCGAGCAGGCCTTTCAGCCTGTCGTCGGAAAGCTGCTCGTCGAGCAAGTCGTAGACGTTCATCAAGAGCACGCGCAGGAAGTCGCGCATGTCCTCCTTGCCGAGCTTCTTCAGCGCCAGCGCCGTCTGGCCGAGCCCGGTCATTTCGGCGAGCGACATGCCGGCAAGGTCCGGCGGACGGCGCGACAGGAAGGGTTTCAGCACGCCGGCGTAGCGCAACAGCTGCGCGCGCAGGTCGCGCCAAGCCGACTGCTCCGACGGGCTGGCGCCCGTCAGCGCCTCGCCATAGGCGCCGTGCAGCACCAGCGGGCCGTCTTTCGACAATGCGATCGACGGCACCAAATCGCCGCGCTCGATCGTCAGCCCGTGGCGCTCGAGCTCCAGCGTCTTCACCACATCGGGATGCAGGCGGTTGAGCAGATGAGCGACCGAGGAGACGCGAAACCCCGGCGCGAATTCCTCGGTGCGCGCCGCGCCGCCGACCTCCTTGCCGGCCTCGAGCAGCAGCACCTTGCGTCCCGATTTCGCCAGCGTGGCGGCGGCGACCAGGCCGTTGTGCCCGCCGCCGATGACGATCGCGTCCCAATTCGTTTCAGATGACGTCATGGGCCGGGCTCATATGCAGGGTTGGTTTGGCGAGATCGCGCAGGATCTCGGCGGCGGCGTTGCGTCCGGGCGCGCCCATGACGCCGCCGCCCGGATGCGTGGAGGAACCGCACATATAGAGCCCGCCGACCGGCGAACGGTATTGCGCGTAGCCCGGCACCGGGCGATTGAACAGCAGCTGGTCGAAGGTCAGTTCGCCTTGGAAGATGTTGCCTTCGGTGAGGCCGACCTCGGCCTCGATCTCGCGCGGCGTGCGCACCTCCATATGGACGATGCGGTCGCGGAAGCCGGGCGAATATTCGGCGATCTGCGCAACCACGCTCTCGGCGAAGCCGTCGCGGTCGGCGTCCGTCCAGTCTCGGCCGCCAATTTTGGGCGGCGCGTATTGCACGAAGCAGCTCATGAAATGTTTTCCCGGCGGCGCCATGGTCGGGTCGAGTGTGGTCGGGATCACCATGTCGAGGAAGGGATCGGCCGACCAGCGCCCGGCCTTCCAGTCGTCATAGGCGCGCTCCATGCGCTCGATTGAATCGGTGAAGTGCATGTCGGCGCGATAGACCGGCGAATCCTTCGGCAGAGCCGGGAATTGGGGAAGTGAATCCAGCGCGATGTTGACCTTGCCGGACGAGCCGCGGATCTTGAAGTTCCTGACCCGCCGAAGGAAGATGTCGGGCAGCTCCTTCTCCTCGACCAGCTTCAGGAAGGTGCGCTTCACGTCGGCGTTTGAGACGACGAGCTTGCCATGGATCTCTTCGCCGCCGGCCAGTACGACGCCCTTGGCCCTGCCGTTCCTAATCAGCACGCGCTCGACCTCGGCGCCGGTGCGGATCGTGCCGCCGCAGGCCTTGAACGAGGCGGCGAGCGCCTTGGTCACGGCGCCCATACCGCCACGCGCATAGCCCCAGGCGCCCACCGAGCCATCGACCTCGCCCATATAGTGGTGGAGCAGGACATAGGCCGTGCCGGGCGACATGGGCCCAAGCGCCGTGCCTATGATGCCGGAGAGCGCAAAGTTTGCCTTGATGACGTCGGTCTCGAAATACTCGTCGAGGAAGTCGGAGATCGACATCGTCCAGAAGCGCAAGGTCAGCGCCATTTCCTCAGCGGTGAGACCGGCGAATTTCTTGCCGAGATAAAGCAGCTCGCCAAGATCGCGCGGCTTGAAGCTGGTGGGATCGGGCGCGGTGCGCATCAACAGCGGCTGGATGAAGCGGCACTGCCTTGTGACGTCGCGCGAATAGCGGTCGTAGGCCTCGGCGTCGCGCTTGGAGAAGCGGGCGAATTCGCGGCGATGCGCGTCGTGGTCGCGGTAGTTGGCGAGATAGTCGCCGTCGCGCGTGAACACCGCGCCGCCTTCATAGGAGATCACCTGCAGGCCGAAGCGCGGCAGCTCCAGATCGCGCATGATCTCGGGCCGGAACAGCGAGCAGACATAGGAGCAGTTGGAGTAGAGAAAGCCCGGCGTCAGCTCGCGGCTGGTGGCGGCACCGCCGACCCAGTCGTTCTTCTCGACCACCAGCACGTCGAGCCCGGCGCGTTGCAGATAGCCGGCGTTGACCAGCCCGTTGTGGCCGCCGCCGATGACGATCGCGTCCCATGCCTTCATGTGCGCTCAACCTCCCTCCGGCCGTCCGTTGTTGGGTGCGATTTGTTCCCTGATCAGCCGAATTTGGCACGGGTCACGGTTTTTTGTCCAGCCATTTTGAATGAATGTTCAACAAATGGTGTTGCGTTTCTGCGTTGATGCGCTAGGCTTTGCCCCGCATTTCTGGTGTCCACTAGCGCGAAGGTGACTTCGGCATTTGAGGCTCAGTCCGATGATCGAAACGGCTAACGCCGAGCCGGAATATGACGACGCGGCCATTCGCTTCCTCGAGGCGCTCTGGGGCGATGGCTGCCTCTCCCCGGGCGGCCCGGACGAAGTGGACCGCGTGGTCGAAGGCCTCTCGCTCAAGGTCAAGACGATCCTCGATCTCGGCTGCGGCGCCGGCGGCGTCACGCTGGATCTGGTCGCGCGCCATGGTGCGGCGCATGCGACCGGTTTCGATGTCGAGAGGCCGGTGATCGAGACGGCAAAGCGAAAGGCGGCTGCGCAGGGTCTCCAGGACCGCGTGAGCTTCGTCCAAGCGCCGCCGGGACCGCTGCCTTTCACCGATGCTTCCTTCGACGTCGTCTTCTCCAAGGACGCACTGTTGCATGTCCGGGACAAGGATGCCCTGTTCGCCGAGATCTTCCGCGTGCTGAAGCCCGGCGGCGTCTTCGCCGCGTCGAACTGGATGATCTCGCACGACGGCGAGCCGTCTGCGGACATGAAGGCCTATCTCGCGGCGGAAGGCTTGTCCTTTGCCATGGCTTCGCCGGCGCGCTACGCCGAGGCGATGCGTCGTGCTGGCTTCCGCGACATCAGCGTCCGCGACCGCAACGCATGGTACCGGGATGTGGCGCGGGAGGAACTGGCGCGCCTGAAGGGGCCACTCTATCAAGCGCTCGCCGCCGCGGTCGGCGGGGGCTATGTCGACAAGAACATCCGGACCTGGGAGGCGATGCAGAAGGTGCTTGACAGTGGTGAGCACCGCCCCACTCATCTGCGCGGTTGGAAGCCGGTCGGATAGCCGGCAATGCTGGAGACCGTCACGCTCATGAAGAATGCAGAGGTCAGGGATGCCTTGCCCGAACCGGCACGAAAAGGAGACGCCGAGAAGCGCGGCCGCAAGGCTTCGAAAGAAGTCAGGCAACTCCAGTTGATCGAGGCGACGATCGATTCACTGGCCAAGCGCGGCTATGCGGAAACGACGATGGCCGATGTGGCCGACGGCGCGGGCCTGTCCCGCGGCATCGTCAACTTCCATTTCGAAAGCAAGGAGAAGCTGCTCGTCGCCACGCTGCAATATATGTATGACGAGTATTCGGCGCATTGGCGCGCGGCCTTGCAGAAGGCAGGCGACGATCCGGCGCGGCAGCTGCAGGCGCTGGTGTGGGCCGACTTCGATCGCTCGATCTGCAACAAGCGCAAGCTCGCCGCCTGGTGCGCCTTCTGGGGCGAGGCCAAATCGCGGCCGACCTACCAGGCGCTGAGCAGCTCGCGCGACGCTTACTACCAGCAGGTGTTCATCGATCTCTGCGCGACGCTCAAGCAAAGCGGCGGCTATGCCTATGAGCCGCAGGTCATGGCGCTGGCGCTATCGGCCATGCTCGAGGGCCTGTGGCTGCGGTTGATGATGGGCACCCAGGACACCACGCGCGAGACCGCGCTGCAGGCGGCCAACGCGTTCCTGGCCGCCGCCTTTCCGAAACACTACGATTAACGTCAGCCCGGGGTTAGCAACAGCCGGCCAGCAAGACCGGCAAGACCAAAGAGGATGGAACAGCATGAAGAAACTCAGCCGACGCCTGACACTTACTTTGGCGCTCGCCGGCACGCTGGCGTCTTCGGCGGCAGCGTTCGCCGTTGCCGCCGACAAGGACCTCATCGTGTTCGACTGGTCCGGCTATGAGGACCCCAGCTTCCACGGCAAATATGTCGAGAAGGACGGCGACTCGCCGACCTTCGCCTTCTTCGGCGATGAGGACGAGGCATTTGAGAAGATCCGCTCCGGCTTCAAGGCCGACCTCGGCCATCCGTGTTCGCAAAGCGTGGTGAAGTGGCGCGAGGCGGGGCTGTTGCAGCCGCTCGACACTTCCAAGATCGCCGGCTGGAAGGATCTCAACCCCGGCATCATGGCGATGAAGGACCTTGCCACCACCCCCGACGGCAAAGCCTGGTTCATGCCTTGGGACTGGGGTGACACGCAGCTCACCTTCAACTCCGACAAGATCGCCGAGAAGGACGTGCAGTCGCTGAAGGCCTTCGCCGATCCCAAGTATAAGGGACGCGTCTCGATCGGCGACAATGTCGACGACGCCTATGCGCTGGCCAGCCTCGCCATCGGGCTGAAGGACTGGACAAAGATGACGGACGAGCAGTTCAAGCAGGCGTCCGATTTCCTGCGCCAGGTGCACAAGAACGTGCGCTCCTACTGGACCGACACCACCGACATCGTGCAGCTGCTCTCAGGCGGCGAGGTCGATCTCGCCTGGGCCTGGAACGACGCGGCGGTGCAATCACAGGCCGCCGGCGTGCCGATCAAGTCCAAGAAGGATACCGACGAGGGCATCTCGACCTGGGTGTGCGGCTATGTGCTGTTCAAGGACGCGCCCGGCAACATTGACAAGGCCTATGACTATCTCAATGCCGTCAACGATCCGGAAGTCGCCAAGGTGCTGGTCAAGGACTGGGGCTACGGCCAAGCCAACGCCAAGGGCATGGCCGGTGTCGACCAGGCGGTGCTCAAGGAAAAGGGCTACGACAACGTGGAAAAATGGGTCGACAAGACGCTGTTCCAGCAGCCGCTGCCTTCCGAGCTCAAGCTGAAGATGATCGCCGAGTTCGAGAAGATCAAGGCCGGCTATTGAACAGCAAGACCGAAAGCACCGACGTTGCAATCGTCGGCGCCGGCTTCACCGGCCTGTCGGCCGCGCTCGAATTGAAGCGCGCCGGCATCGATTTCCTTGTCCTGGAAGCGCGCGGCCGCGTCGGCGGTCGTGTGGAAGGTGCGCGAAACGGGCTCGGCGAGCTGATCGACAGCGGCGGCCAGTTCCTGTGCGAGGACATGCCGGAGCTGATGGCGCTGGCCAGGGCGCGCGGCAAGACCTTCGTCAAAACCTTTGTCGATGGCGATTTCATCACCCATCCACCGATGTCGGTCGACCAGGCCGGACAGACCTATGTGACCGCGATGGCGATCCGCGACCGCATGAACTGGATCGAGCCTGACGATCCCGCGATCGCCGGGCTGACAGTCGCCTCCTGGCTCGAACGCCAGACCGATCCGGTAGATGCCAAAGCCGCCTTCCGCTCGATGATCGAGGGACTGTGGTGCCTGGCGCTGGAAAAGGTGCCGCTCTGGTACCTGATCGACAATGATCGCCGCATCACCAACGAAGTGCCGGAACTGCAATATTCTCTGCGCGAGACCATGCAGTCGCTGGCCGCGGACCTGGCGGGCGATCTCGGTGACCGGCTGCGGCTGAACGAGCCGGCCATTCGCATCGAGCGCGGGCCGTCAGGCGTTCGTGTCGTTGCCGGCAGCGGCGCCGTCGAGGCGCGCGAGGTCCTGCTCGCCCTGCCGCCAGCGACGGCCAACAGGCTCGACTTTCGGCCTGCCTTGTCAACGGCCTTAAAGAAGGCGCTTGGCGTCTGGGAAAGCGGCGCGGTGGTCAAGATCCTCGTCCGCTATGCCAGGCCGTTCTGGCGCGAGCGCGATCTGAGCGGCATGGTGATGTGGCGCGACATGCCTGGCCTGTTTGCCTGCGATGCCAGCATGGACGCGGAGCATGCAGCGCTCGTCGTCTTCATCGGTGGGCCGCTGGCGCTGCGCTGCCGCAAGCTGGGTGCTGCGGCGTTGCGCGCCGAGGTCATTGCGAAGCTCGCGGATGCGCTCGGTCCGGACGCGGCCGATATTCTCGATTTCAGCCAGCGCGACTGGACGCATGACCGCTGGAGCGGCGGCGCCTATAGCGATCTCATCGTCGACGTGACGGCAAGAGATGCCGAGCGCACGATTCTTGCCGGCGCGCCGCCGATCCATTTTGCGTCGTCGGAAGTGTCGCCGTCCTTCCCCGCCTATGTCGAGGGCGCGATCGTGGCCGGGCACATCGCCGCCGGGAAGATTTTGGCGCGGCTTCAGTCCGCCATCGCCACCAGGGCCTCTGGGTCGTAGGCGAGACGGATCGGCGCGCCGACCGGAATGTCGTCGGCGCCGAAATCATTGGTCTCGGTCACCGAGAGCGGCTTTTCCAGCCCCGGGATCTCGACGATCAGATGCGTGATCTCGCCGAAATAGTGGCGCTCGACCACCTTGCCGGCGACCTCGAACTTGGCCGTCGCATTGTCCCAGAGCACGCGCAGCCGCTCCGGCCGGATACCGAGAGTCGCCGCGCCGCCGTTGCGGACGAAGGCCTTCGGCTTGTCGGTCCTCACACGCCCGAAGCCAAGCGTGTCGACAACCAAGGACGCGCCGTTCTCCTCGACGATCTCGGCCTTGACGAAATTCATGCCGCCGAGGAAGTCGGCGACCTGGCGGTTGACCGGGCGCTGGTAGATTTCCTTGGGCGAGGCGACCTGCGCGATACGGCCGCCGAACATCACGGCGATGCGGTCCGACATGGCCAAAGCCTCATACTGATCGTGCGTGACCAGCACGAAGGTGATGCCTACCGCCTGCTGCAGCCGGCGCAACTCGACCTGCATCTGCTCGCGCAGCTTCTTGTCGAGAGCCGATAGCGGCTCGTCGAGCAGCAGCACCTTGGGACGCATGACCAGTGCGCGGGCCAGCGCCACGCGCTGACGCTGGCCGCCGGAGAGTTCGGTGGCGCGGCGCTTGCCAAGGCCGGTCAGCGACACCTGCGCCAGCGCCTCCTCGACGCGGCGCTTTTCTTCGCCGCCCTGCAGTTTCAGCCGCTTCAGCCCGTAGGAGACGTTCTGCTCGACATTGAGATGCGGAAAGATCGCGTAGCTCTGGAAGACCATGTTGGTCGGACGCCGGTTGGCGGGAATGCCGTCCATCGGCTGGCCGTCGACCGCGATCGAGCCGCTGGTCGGCGTGTCGAAGCCGGCGATCATGCGCAAGAGCGTGGTCTTGCCGCAGCCGGACGGCCCGAGCAGCGAGAAGAACTCGCCCTCCCTGATCGCGAGCGATGCATTATTCAACGCCTTGAACGCGCCGTAGCTGCGCGTGACGTCGCGGATCTCGATCATGGTGCGATCGGAAATCGTTCGCTCGGACTGGACCTGCTCAAGCATAGAGGCCTCCCTCGTTCTGGGTGCGTCTCGCCGCGCGGCGGCGCAGGATCTCTGCAACGGTCATCAGCACGAAGGACGCCGCCAGCAGCAAGGTGCCGAGCGCCAGCACGCCGGGGAGCTTGGCCGCGAAGCGCAGCTGTCCCCAGATGTAGATCGGCAGCGTCGCCTCGGTGCCGGTGAGGAAGAAGGCGATGATGAACTCGTCGAGCGAGATGGTGAAGCAGACCAGCAGGCTGGAGATGATCGCCGGCGCCACCATTGGCAGCGTCACCCGCCGGAAGGTGCCGAAGGCGCTTTCGCCGAGATCGGCGGAGGCTTCCTCGAGGCTGCGGTCGAAACCTTCGAAGCCGGAGGTCAGCACCGTCATCGAATAGGGAATGCAGACCAGCACATGCCCAAGCACGACCGTGAACAGCGACAGGCTCAAGCCCAGTTGCAGCATCACCAGCAGCATCGAGATGGCAACGATGACCTCGGGCAGCACCAGCGGGGCCATGATCAGCCCGTTGACGGTGCGGCGGCCGGGATAGCGGTAGCGGGTGATCGAACGGGCGGCGAGAATGCCGAACACGGTCGACAGGATAGCCGCCGAGACGCCGACAACCAAGCTGTTCCAGGTGGCGTCGATCAGTGCCGGCGTGCGCGGCAGGTCCTGGTACCAATGCAGCGTGACGCCTGAGAGCGGGAATTTCGGCGTCGCCGCGGTGTTGATCGAGAAGATCGGCAGGAAGATCACCGGCAGATAGAGGAAGAGGATGTAGAGCGCGGCGTAGCTCGACAGCCAGCTTGGCAGGTAACGTCTGATCGCCGTCATCGCGCCAGCCTCTGCAGCGCGCGGATGACCAGCACCGCGGCGCCGGCCATCAGCGAGACGATGACCATGGTGGTGACGGAGAGTGCTGCGCCGAGCGGCCAGTTCGACGCCTTGCCGAATTGCGCCTGGATGGCGTTGGCGATCATCACGCCGTCTTTGCCGCCGACCAGCTTCGGCGTGACGTAGTCGCCGACGGTCGGGATCATGACGATCAGCGCCGCTGAGATGACGCCTGGCGCCGACAGCGGCAAGGTCACGCGCAGAAAGGAGCGCAGCGGCCCGTCGCCGAGGTCGGTCGCCGCTTCGACCAGGGTGCGGTCGACCTTCTCCAGCGAAACGAAGATCGGCAGGATGGCGAAGGTCGCCCAGGCGTGAGTCAGCGTGATGATGACGGCGCTGGAATTGTAGAGCAGCGCAGTCGACGGCTCGTCGATGATGCCGAGGCCCATCAGGCCGGAATTGAGCACGCCGTTGTAGCCGAGGATCACCTTCCACGACATCACGCGCAGCAGGTAGCTGGTCCAGAACGGGATGGTGATGAGGAACAGCCAGAGGCTCTTCTGGCGGCCGCCATGGAAGGAAATGAAATAGGCGATCGGATAGGCGAGCAGCACGGTGAACAGGCTGACCGTCAGCGAGATGTAGAGCGAGCGCCAGAGCAGGTCGCGGTAGATCGGCTCGGTCAGCGCGATCCGATAATTCTCCAGCGTGAATGTGTGGTCGATGGTCAGGTAGTCCTGCGTCCAGAAGGAATGGGCTATAACAACCAGGATCGGCAGGACGAGAAGGATGAGCGCGTAAAGGAAAGTCGGGCTGATCAGCGCAATGCCCTGGACGGCTTCCGACTGCAGAAGGGCACCTCGTCTGGCTCTCGCCATGCGCAGCGGGGGCGACCCTTCCGCGGCGGCCGTCATTGCAGCGCTCCGGGCGTGATTGCAGTTGCCGGCTCGGACTGTCCCGCCATACGGCCTTCCCATTGATCGGCGCCGACTGCCTGTTCCCAATTTATGTGCCCGGAGCGATCACTCCAGACTTGCCGGCTTTCTTTCATCATGAGCGCATCCGCCGATTGAAATCAAGCGCTATTTCTGCAATATTGATTGAATGGACATTCAAAATGAAGTGACGAAAAGCCGAATTTCCATGGCTTTCCGCTTCGTTTCATGTCTCTGGAAATCACCGCAACGGACTATGCGAGGCTAAGATGGCGGCTGCACGAGAGATCAAGGCGAGGGAAGTTGTCGAGCCCGGGGACGACGATGCGGTCGAGCTGGCCAAGCGCCATCTGGTCCAGCCCTGGCCCTATGCCGGTTCGGTCGGCGCCGAGGCACGGGCGCTGATCGGCGAGGGCGAGGGCATCTACATCACCGACGCATCCGGCAAGCGGCTGATCGACGGTCCGGCCGGCATGTGGTGCATCAATGTCGGGCATCGCCGCGAGGAACTGGCAAGGGTGATGTACGACCAGGCGATGGCGCTGTCCTACAACACGCCTTGGTATACGATGAATGCGCCCTCAGCCGAGCTTGCGAGACGCATCGCCGATGCCGCTCCCGGCGATCTCAGTCACACCTTCTTCACCACCGGCGGCTCGTCGGCGGTGGAGACGGCGCTGCGCTTCATGCAATTCTACAACAATGTGCGCGGCAGGCCGGAGAAGAAGCTGATCATCAGCCGCGGCGGCGCCTATCACGGCTCGACCTACCTGTCGGCTTCGCTCAACGGCCGCCCGCGCGACCGGCACTGGATGGATGGTGCCGACGAGCTGGTGATCAAGCTCTCCTCGCCCGATCCGTTCCGACGGCCGAAGGAGATGAGCATCGACGCCTTCACCGATTTCCTCGTCGACCAATTCCGCGACACGGTCGCGCGCGTCGGCGCCGGTCGCATCGGCGCCTTTGTCGGCGAACCGGTGCAAGCTTCGGGCGGCGTCGTCGTGCCGCCGGACGGATACCTGAAGCGCATCCGTGAGATCTGCCGCGAGAACGACATCCTCTATGTCTCGGACGAGGTGGTGACCGGCTTCGGACGGCTCGGCCATGTCTTTGCCTCGGGCGAGGTGTTCGGCCTCGACCCGGACATGATCACCTTCGCCAAGGGGGTTACCTCGGGGTATTTCCCGCTTGGCGGCGTGATCATCTCGGAGCGGCTGCTGGAGAAACTGCGCCGCTCCAACCATCCCGATGCGCTGTTTGGCCATGGCCTCACCTACACCAGCCATCCGATCGGCTGCGCCGTCGCGCTGAAGAACCTCGATCTTTTGGAAGAGGGCGTGCTTCAGCATGCGCGCGAGATCGCGCCCTATTTCCAGGCGCGCCTGAAAACGCTCGAGGAACTGCCGCTGGTCGGCGAGGTACGCGGCGCCGGCCTGATGGCTTGCGTCGAATGCGTCGCCGACCGCGAGAGCAAGGATCCGCTGCAGCTCGACAAGGATGTGGGAAAGCGTATCGACGCGCATTGCCATGAGCTCGGTCTCTTGGTGCGGCCGCTGATCAACATGTGCGTGATGTCGCCGCCGCTCATCATCAGCCGCGAGCAGATCGACGACATGGTCGCGATCCTGCGCGAAGGCATCTCGCGCACGATGGATGATCTGAGGAAGGAAGGCGTCTGGCGGGGGTGAGAGAGCGCCCCTCTCCCCGTTCTACGG
>NZ_RZST01000173.1:0-12236 GCF_003997575.1 Mesorhizobium sp. M1A.F.Ca.IN.022.07.1.1 | reverse complement strand
GACGATGGATGGCCTCGGTCATCAGCCCGCCGACCGCGCCGACAGCTTCTCGTCGATCCGCCTGATCTGCTCGGCCATGCGCAGGATCTCGTCGCGCATGCCGATGAGCTCACTGTGGCGCAGTTCGTCGAGCTTCTCATGCAGCGCCATGATCTCGATCTCGGCCTTCAGGTTGACCTCATAGTCATGGGCGGCGTCGATGCGGTCACGCTCGGTCTGGCGGTTCTGCGACATCATGATCACCGGTGCTTGCAAGGCGGCGACCATCGAGAGCACGAGGTTGAGGAAGATGAAGGGATAGGGATCGAAGGCGTTCCGCGACAAGAGCCAGACATTGCCAAAGGTCCACAGCACCAGAAAGGCGATGAAGCCCAGAATGAAGGACCATGAGCCGCCGATACGGGCGATCGTGTCGGCAACGCGATCGCCATAGCTCTGATGAAAGGCGACTGCCTTGTTGGTGTCCCTGGTGATGGTGGTGCGTTCCAGCGTCGACTTCAGCACGCGGCTCTCGAGAGGAGAGAGACCGTCCGGCTTTCGCTTCAGCCAGCGGTTCGACAGATCCTCGACCGTCTTGTTCATCGTCCTCTCCGTCGTCAGGCCCGGGTTCCAAGAATCCGGATGGAAACCGCTGCGCACTTTTTCCTGAGATTGCTTACTTAGCTCACTCAATTCCGGACGGAAAACCGCTTCGCACTTTTCCTGGAATTGCGTATAGAGGTAGAGGCTACCGAGCCTGACGGGAAGTGGTAGATTGGTCGGCACAGGCGAGGGCGGAAATGGCCGATTTCCAGCGAATTCGTGCCCGGGCGGCAAAACGCAAGGGCGGTGAAGAGGCGCTGGCGTCGCTGCTCGGACCTATGCCCGACAACGCTGCCGTGGCGAAAGTTCATGATGACCGCATCCTCTCCACGATGGCCGAGCGCATCTTTGCCGCCGGTTTCGTCTGGCGTGTGATCGAGCAGAAATGGCCTGGTTTCGAGGAGGCGTTCCTTGGCTTCGAGCCGAAGCGGCTCCTGTTCCAGCCGGACGACTTCTGGCACGAGCTGGCGTCCGACAAGCGCATCGTGCGCAACCCGCAAAAGATCAAATCCGTGCGCGACAACGCGGCTTTCGTCGACCGCGTCTCGAAGGAACATGGCGGCTTCGGCAAGTTCCTGGCCGACTGGCCGGCCGACGACCAGGTCGGGCTGACCGCCTATCTCGGCAAGCATGGCAGCCGGCTCGGCGGCAACACCGGCCAGTATTTTCTGCGCTGGCTGGAGTGGGACACCTTCATTGTTTCCGCCGACATGGCGGCGGCGCTGCGCGACGCCGGTCTCGACATCGCCGAAAGCCCGACTTCGAAGCGGGATCTCGACAAGATCCAGGCGCAGATCAACCGATGGTCCGCCGCGACCGGGCTGCCGCGCCGGCACATCTCGCGCATTCTGGCGATGTCGATCGGCGAGAACCATTCGCCGGAGACGCTGCGCGAATACATGGGCGAGCAGGCCTGATCGCCTCCGGCTGAGGCGGGACATGACCGGCATTCGCCGGCCAGTCCTGGGTGGCACAAGCAATCGCCATTGCCCGGCGATTGCCGCCACGCTAAATCCAATTCATGACCCAGACCGCTCCCGACCTACTGCGCATTGCCGTCGCCCAGCTCAACCCGACCGTCGGCGATGTCGCCGGCAATCTCGCCAAGGCGCGCGAGGCAAGGGCGGATGCGACCCGCCAGGGCGCCGATCTGGTGCTCTACACGGAGCTCTTCCTCGCCGGCTATCCGCCGGAAGACCTGGTGCTGAAGCCGGCCTTCCTGCAGGCTTGCGAAAAGGCGGCGCAGGATTTCGCCGCCGACACCGCCGATGGCGGTCCTGGCGTCATCATCGGCACGCCGCTGAAGCGCCGGACCGGCACGCATAACTCCATCGTCTTCGCCGATCGCGGCAAGATCATCGCCGAGCGCTACAAGCTCGACCTGCCGAACTATGGCGAGTTCGACGAGAAGCGCGTTTTCCAGGCCGGGCCGGAGCTGCAAGGGCCGGTGAATTTCCGCGGGGTGCGCATCGGTGTCCCGATCTGCGAGGACATCTGGGGCGACATCGCCGTCTGCGAGACGCTGGCCGAGAGCGGCGCCGAGATCCTGCTTGTGCCGAACGGCTCGCCCTACTACCGCGCCAAGATCGACGTCCGCCACCAGGTGGTGATCCGTCAGGTCATCGAATGCGGATTGCCGATGATCTACGCCAATCAGCTTGGTGGCCAGGACGAACTCATCTTCGACGGCGCCTCCTTCGCCATCGGCGCGGACAAGACGCTTGCCTTCCAGATGAGCCAGTTCGAGGAAGCGGTCGACGTCACCACCTGGAAGCGAAGGGATGGCATCTGGGTCTGTTCCGAAGGCCCAATGTCGAAGATTCCGGAGCGGGAGGAGGCCGACTACCGGGCCTGCATGCTGGGCCTGCGCGACTACGTGAACAAGAACGGCTTCAAGAACGTGGTGCTCGGCCTCTCCGGCGGCATCGACTCCGCGATCTGCGCTGCACTGGCGGTCGACGCGCTTGGCGAGGAGCGGCTGCGCACCGTCATGATGCCCTATCGCTATACCTCGAAGGACTCGCTGAAGGACGCCGAGGATTGCGCCCGCGCGCTCGGCTGCCGTTACGACATCGTGCCGATCTCCGAGCCGGTCGAAGGTTTCCGGCATGCGCTGACCCAGCTCTTCGAGGGCACTCAGGAAGGTATCACCGAGGAAAACCTGCAGAGCCGTGCGCGCGGCACGATCCTGATGGCGATCTCGAACAAGTTCGGTTCGATGGTCGTCACCACCGGCAACAAGAGTGAGATGTCGGTCGGCTACGCCACCCTCTATGGCGACATGAATGGCGGCTTCAACCCGATCAAGGACCTCTACAAGATGCAGGTCTATGCGCTGGCGCGCTGGCGCAACGCGCATGTGCCGCCGGGGGCGCTCGGCCCATCGGGCGAGGTCATTCCGAAGAACATCATCGATAAGGCGCCGTCGGCGGAGCTGCGCGAAAACCAGACCGACCAGGATTCGCTGCCGCCTTACCCGGTGCTGGACGACATTCTCGAATGCCTGGTCGAGCACGAGATGGGCGTCGACGACATCGTCGCGCGCGGCCACGACCGGGCGACGGTGACGCGCGTCGAGCATCTGCTCTACATTGCTGAGTACAAGCGCCGGCAGGCGGCCCCAGGCGTGAAGATCACGAAGAAGAATTTTGGCCGCGACCGCCGCTACCCGATCACCAATCGGTTCCGGGATCGCCGCTAGTCAGCTGAAACGCAAAGCTGTTCGCCTGAACCGGCGCTGTTGGCAGCGCAATCCACCATTGTTGCAAAATCGTCTCAGTGGCCGGACAAGAAGCCCTCCTGGCGCCGCCCTGCCTTGGCGAGATGGTGAGCCGCGTCTATAAGAGCGCTTCCGCGATTCCCTTTCGGGAGGACCGTATGGCAGGATTTGACATCGTTATGCGAGGCCGCGAAGCCTAGATCTGCACCGGCCGTCCGAACTCCGTTCGGAAGGCCAGCCGCAGGCATCTGGCTCTGCCGGTCGCCACCGAGGGCGCGCGACCAGCCATACTGAACCTCCCCGTTTTAAGGGCGCCATAAGGCGCCGGCGCGGGTTTTCCAATTTGATTTTAGCGGGACCGGGCCTCTCTGCGCCCGGATGACATCATGGCTCGTTTCAGAATAGATCTGCGCGCCAGCGCCTTTCGCAGCGTGCTCGGCTTCACGCTTGGCCACTGGCGCCGCCAGCCGTGGCGCCTGTCGCTCATCATGGGCGCATTCCTGCTCTCGACGCTGGCCGACGTGCTGACGCCGCTCTATTCCGGCCGGCTGGTCGACGCGGTCGCTAGCAGCGCCGGCGCCGACGAGGTTGCGTGGCACGCCGCAATGACGGCGTTCTCCATCCTAATGGCGCTGGCATTGGCGGCCGTGGTGCTGCGCAACGCCGCCTTCATGGGGATCGTCGAACTGACGTTGAAGATGATGTCGGACATCGCCGCCGACGCGTTCCACCGCGTCCAGCGCTTCTCGACGGACTGGCACGCCAACAGCTTCGCCGGCTCGACGGTGCGCAAGATAACGCGTGGCATGTGGGCGCTCGACCTGCTCAACGACACGATCCTGATCGCGCTGCTGCCGTCGTTCGTCATGCTGGTCGGTTCGACGCTGCTGCTCGGCTGGTTCTGGCCGATGATGGGGTTGGTGATCGCGATCGGCTCGGTGCTGTTCATCGCTGTCACAGCCATGCTGTCGCTTGGCTACGTCGCGCCGGCGGCACGCCTCGCCAACAGCTGGGATACACGCCTCGGCGGCGCGCTGGCCGACGCAGTGAGCTGCAATGCCGTGGTCAAGGGTTTTGGCGCCGAGGCGCGCGAGGAAGCGCGGCTCGCCCGCGTGGTCGCCAAATGGCGTCTGCGAACGGGCCGTACCTGGGTGCGCGGCACGTTCAACGGCACCACGCAAGGCACGATGCTGCTCTTGATGAGGGCGGCCGTGATCGGCCTTGCGCTCATGCTTTGGGCGTGGGGCGAGGCGAGTGCCGGCGACATCGCCTTCGTACTGACGTCGTTCTTTGTCCTGCAAGGCTATCTGCGCGATATCGGCACGCATATCCGCAACCTGCAGCGCTCGATCAACGACATGGAGGAATTGGTCGACTTCCAGTCTGAACCGCTCGGCATCGAGGACCGGCCCGGTGCAGCTCCGATCCGGATCACGGACGGCCGCATTGCGTTCGAGAAGGTGACGTTCCATTACGGCAATCACCGGCTGCCGCTCTATCGCGACTTCGAGGTCGAGATCGCCGCGGGTGAACGCGTCGGGCTGGTCGGGCATTCGGGATCGGGCAAGACGACTTTCGTCAAGCTGATCCAGCGCCTCTATGACGTGAACGGGGGCCGGATCCTGATCGACGGCCAGGACATCTCGAAGGTTGCGCAATCATCGTTGCGCAGCCAGATCGCCATCGTGCAGCAGGAGCCGATCCTGTTTCACCGGTCGCTGGCCGAGAACATCGCCTATGCCAGGCCGGGCGCAACGCAGGCCGAGATCGAGCATGCCGCGAAGCTCGCCAGCGCGCACGACTTCATTGCCGATCTGCCCAAGGGTTACGGAACCCTGGTCGGCGAGCGCGGCGTGAAACTGTCGGGCGGCGAGCGCCAGCGCGTGGCGATCGCGCGCGCCTTCCTGGCCGATGCGCGCATCCTGATCCTGGACGAGGCGACATCGAGCCTGGATTCCGAATCGGAGGTGCTCATCCAGAAGGCGATGGAGCGGCTGATGGTCGGGCGCACGACATTGGTCATCGCACACCGGCTTTCGACCGTGCGGGCACTCGACCGGCTGCTGGTTTTCGACCGCGGCCGCATCATCGAGGAAGGCTCGCATGACGAGCTTATCCGGCTGAACGGTGGTATCTACCGTCGGCTGTTCGAGCGCCAGGCGCTCGAACTCACCAAAGGCCTGGTCGCCTGAGGAAAGGCATCCGGCTTCGGCCGGGTGCCTTCCCGCCTTGCGGACCGACCGTCAGCCGTAGTGCAACTTGGGCTTGGCCTCGGTACCGGTGAACTTGACGCCCACGCGGTTGTTGCGGCGCCAGCGGAGTTCCGCACGATAAGCCACGCCATCGAGCGGGACGTAGAGCAGGAAACGATCGGGAACGCGTGATTCCGGTGCGACTTTCAGCTCGGCGCCACCGGCATTCTGATTGCGCAACGTGCAACTGACCTCGGAATTCTGGATACCGGTGATGATCGTCCCGCCCTTGAGCACGCGCTGGCGGTGCTCGCGCCGGTGTTCGCCGGAGTTTTCTTCAAGTGGTTGCGCGGAGTTCGTCATCGATCGACGCCATTATCCGAATCGGCACTGCATTAACCACACAAAGCACCGATGTTCGCGCACCGCAACGTGCGGCATGCTCGTCGGGTCACATATGCGTTATTTGAGCGATGACTCAGGCGAATCTATGCGGATCGGCGCAGAAATAGGCGATGATCTGGCAAAGATCGGGCTCGTTGACCATGCCGGCGGCCTCGGCGGAGCCGACCCATCTGCGAGTGCGGGCGCGCTTTTCCTTCCAGCGGTCCGCGACGCGGTCGACCTTGAGCGGGAACACCAGGACCTCGCAAGGCACTTCCTCGCCGGATGCCAGGACCTTGCCGTAGAAATAGCGGCCGGCTTCGAGATGCGAGACCGTGCCGTGCAACCCCGCTTCCTCGCCCGCTTCGCGGGCGGCAGCTACGCAAAGCGGCTCCCTGGCTTTCGGCCAGCCTTTCGGCAGCACCCAGCGCCCGGTATCGCGGCTGGTGATCAGCATGATCTCGACGCCGTTTTCGTTCTCACGCCAAGGCAGGGCTGCAACCTGCAGGCGGCAAGGCACTGAGCCGAAGAGTCGTCGGACTCTTTCGGCCATCTGGTTGTGCGTCGTTGGCCTCATCAACATCGTAGAAGCTGCCCCGAGCCTCTAGAATCATTTGCCATCAAACGAATCTTACGACGTATTGTAGACGATAAAAGTAAAAAACTTCACTCGGGTTGGTTAACCCGGCCAGGGCCAGGCAATCGAGAAACATCGCCCCGTGAGCCTTCTCCCCGAGAGCCTTTTCTATGCGGCAAACAGTGATTTGGGCGGGCGCTGGACGGAAACAGCAGCTTCCAACGATCAGCCGGCGTGATCGTCGGCAATCGGCTTCTGATAGGTGAAACCCATGTCCCACGGGAAGTAGATCCAAGTGTCCTGGCTGACCTCGGTGACGAATGTATCGACCAGAGGCCTGCCCTTCGGCTTGGCATAGACGGTGGCGAAATGCGCCTTCGGCATCATGGCGCGCACGATACCGGCCGTCTTGCCGGTATCGGTGAGGTCGTCGATGATGAGCACCCCCGCGCCGTCATCGGCAAGAAGCGAAGGCGAGATCTCCTTCAGCACCTGCAACTGACCCTGGCTGGTGTAGTCGTGATAGGAGGCGACGCAGACCGTTTCGATGACGCGGATGCCAAGCTCGCGCGAAATGATCGCGGCGGGCACCAGGCCTCCTCGGGTGATGCAGACGATCGCCTTCCACTGGCCTTTGTTGGTGCCGGAAAGCCGCCAGGCGAGCGCGCGGGCATCGCGGTGGAACTGGTCCCAGGAGACCGGAAAGGCTTTTTCGGGAAGGGACATGGTTCGTGCACTCCGCAAGCGCGCGCCGCAGCGCGCAGATACGATGGAATGCAGCCGGAATTAGCCGGAAAGCGCCAGCCTTGGCAAGGTGGCCGCCAGGGATGGCTGTGTACTTATACCGCGTCGCGCTGTTCAGGCGACGCGGTGCAAGTTCCCTGTTTGATACATGTCCTTGTCCCCCGAACCCGATTCCCACTTCGCGGAGACAGGCTTATCTCGACAGGAAGGCTGCCACGTTTGCCGTGCGCAGCACGGTGCGGGTGACGCCGCCGAACAGGAGCTGTCGCAGCCAGGAGTGGCTGTAGGCGCCGAGCACCAGCAGATCGGCGCCGGATTCGGCGATCCTCTCCTGGATGATGTCGTCGACCGAGCTTGCCCCCGATTTCTGCACGGAAACGCTGACATTGGCGCCGTGGCGTGACAAGGCAGCCGCGATCTCGGCGCCCGCCGCCTCGGGAGCCTCGTCGAGCGTTTCCGGCGGATCGATGACGAGAATGTCGGTCTTGTCCGCCTCGCTGATGAAGGGCAAGGCATCGAATGCTGCACGAGCCGCTTCCTTACTGCCGTTCCAGGCCAGCAGTACACGCCTGAAGGTGGTGACGAGCGGCCCGGCATGCGGAACGACAAGCACCGGCCGGCCGGCATCGTAGACCAGCGTATCGACATCGGCGCCCGGATCGCCCCCGGTGTCGCGCTGCGCGGCGATAATCAGGTCAGCCGCCCGCACGCTCGAAATGCCGGTCAGCGCGCTGTCGCCGGAGAAGCTTTCGAGGCTCCGCCACTCGAAGGACAGGTCGGAATCCTCGACGCGCCTGAGAAAGACAGCCTGCAGCTTGTCGGCGCGCTCCTTGTTCATCTCGGCCGAGACTTGCAGGAATTCGGTGTCGGGGAAACCGGTTGCCGACGTATAGGGGACCGGAAGCGCTTCGGCGTGGATGCCGACGAGGTGGCTTTCGAACCGCTCGGCAAGCGGGATGCCGCAATCGAGCACGCGCTCGGCGTCCTGTTCGTTCTGCAGAATGGCGACGATCGTCTTGAAGCGCATGGCAGATCCCTCAAATTTATCGGCGCAAGATCGCCACCGGCATCAATAGCCGCAACGAAAGTGCCGTGCCAGAAACGTCGGCGCGCGCCTTCTGGTTCCGGGGTCAGCTCGCAGCCGACAGGCCCGCCACCATGGCCGCAACGTCCTGGCGCGCGGCCTCGAGAGCCGCTTCGTCGCGGGCACGTACCACGAGCTCGGTCCAGAATTTGCCGTCGCCATATTTCGGGTAGGAGCCGATAATGGTGTCGGGATGCGCCTTCTGGATGTCGGCGAGCGGTCCGCCGATCAGGCCTTCGCCGAAGGGGCAGTGCACGGTGGCCGACAGCATCCTGGTGCCGGTCTTCAGCGTCGGCACGACATTGTCGAGCATCGCCTGGAAGATCGACGGCACACCGGCCATCACGTGAACGTTGCCGATACGGAAGCCTGGCGCGATCGACACCGGATTATCGATGTGGTCGGCGCCGCGCGGCATGCGCGCCATGCGCTTGCGCGCCTCGGTGAATTCGATACCGCGCTCGGCATAGCTTGCCTCCAACATGGCGTAAGCCCTAGCATCGTATTCGCAAGACACGCCGAAGGCCTTGGCTATCGAATCGGCGGTGATGTCGTCATGCGTGGGGCCGATGCCGCCGGTGGTGAAGACATAAGTGTAGCGGGCGCGCAGCGCGTTGGCGGCGGCGACAATCTCGTCCTCCTCGTCGGGAACGATGCGCACTTCCTTCAGGTCGATGCCGATCGCGGTCATGATATCGGCGAGATGGCCGATATTCTTGTCCTTGGTCCTGCCGGAGAGGATCTCGTCGCCGATGACGAGCATGGCGGCTGTGACGATTTCGGGCATGGCTCACTCCGGCTGCAGGTGGCCTGAAATAACGCGGCGGATAGCCGGCCGCAATGCGCACGCGAGGCGGGGCTCTTGTGGCAGACACGGTTGCGAGTAAGGTGCGTCGGTAGGGCTCGGGTGCAAGATGCTGATATCGATTTTGCCGTGGCTGATCGGTGGCCTGCTCGTTGCGGCCGCCGCGGTCGTGCTCGGCTTCATGCTCGCAACATGGTGGATTGCGACCAAGGCCGAGAGGCTGGTACCGGCGTGCGGCAAGTTCATCGAGATCGGCGGCAGCCGCATCCACTATGTCGAAGCAGGCGAGGGCAGGCCGATCGTGTTCCTGCACGGGCTCGGCGCGCAACTCCACCATTTCCGGCACACGCTGTTCGGCCGCTTCGGCGCCGGCTATCGGCTGATCGCTCTCGACCGGCCGGGCTCGGGATACTCGGTGCGGGCGGGCGGGGCGAGCGGCCGTCTGCCCGAACAGGCGGAAGTGGTGCGGCGCTTCATCGAGGAGCTTGGGCTCGAACGGCCTTTGATCGTCGGTCATTCGCTGGGCGGCGCCATCGCGCTTGCACTTGCGATCGAGCATCCGACGGCGATTTCCGGCATCGCGCTCATCGCGCCGCTGACGCATCTGGAGGCGAGGGTGCGCCAGAAATTCGACCTGCTCTATGTTCCCTCGCGCCTGAAGCGCTGGATCTTGGCCCATACTTTAGCGATACCGTACAGCCTCAAATATGCGGAGCCGACGATGAAGTTCATCTTTGCGCCGCAAGCCGTGCCGGGGGACTACATGATCGCCGGAGGTGGTTGGCTCGGGTTGCGGCCCGCCCATTTCCAGGCGACCTCCACCGATATCGTGGCGGTGGAAGAGGATCTCGGCCGCCTCGAACAGCGCTATGGCGAGATCCTGATGCCGGCCGGCATTCTGTTCGGCGCGGATGACCGGGTGATCGGCATCGCGGCTCATGGCGAACCGATGCCGGGCAGGATCAGAGAGCTCGATTTCGAACGCGTCCAAGGGCTCGGGCACATGCCGCAATTCGTGGAACCGGAACGCGTCGTAGCCTTTATCGAGCGCATCGCCGCGCGCGCATTCCCAGCGTGAGGATCCCGTTCGAGTCAAAGGCCGAGAGGGATCGCGTCCGTTCACGAACCGTCACACAAAAGTGTCGGACATTCCGCCTCACCTACACTTTAAACGGGAACTTCGGCTCCAACCCTCGGTCCTAATCCGTGTCGGGCTGGCGAATTTCCGGCCAGCAAGAATGCGGCAAATCACCAGATGGAGACCAATCATGCTTACGAAGATTTTTGCAGCCTCGGCGCTTGTCCTGGCCATGGGCACCTCGGCTATGGCACAATCGTCGGACGCTTGGTGGTGGTGGCATCGTGATCGCCCGGTCCATAGCAAGCAAGTGCCGGTTGATCCCTACACCACGGGCAGCATTTACTCCGATCGCGACGCCAGCGCGCTAAACAGCTTCGGCAACGGTGCCGTCGGCCCATGCGCCTCGGATACGGCCGGCCCCGACGCGAATGCCGGCCCGAACGTCAACGACCAGTATTGCGGCAAGTAGTCCGTTCGCCAGCGAGCGACCGACGTGAAGCTTTTACAGCGTCGGTCGCAGCAAGGTCGAGCGACGGAAATTAATCTGAGACTTCGGTCTGCGGCCGGTCGCGGCCATCGGCCAGTTCGTCATGCCAGACACCCTCGGAATCCTCATACTGGATGCCATCCGTGGTGCCGGCGACCTGCTGCTCGGCCGAAGCAATTTCAGCCGCGCGCAGCGCGTCCTGGCGGGTGGGAAAGGTTTCTGAAAAAGTCGAGCCGACCATGTAGGCCCAGCCGCCGTCATGCTCGACGATCTTGTAGGTCAGTTTCGCCATGGAATCCTCCGGTCGAGAAGCCCTTTGCCTGCTCAATGCAGCTTTCCGTCGGACAGCCTTTCTTCGGGAACCAGCACTTCAGATTCCTCGGCTGCCTCGATCAGCGCGCGGCGCGCGTCCGCCGTCGAACGATACCCCTCCAGCGCTTTCAGGCAAGTATCGAGAGCATCACGATGCCGCTGGCCGCGATTGAGCGGCCATACGGTCATCAGGCACTCGGCCGCTTCGCGGGTGCTGCTTATTTGGCGATATTTGCCGACATGGCCGAGTTCGACGACCACCGGCTTCTCAAATGGCTTGCTGTCTGTCATGGCCGCCAACGTAAAACGGCCAATTTGGTTGCAATGGTGGCGGATGGCTGCGCCCAAAGGTCTCAGCCGATCGTCACCTGTGCAAGCCGTTCAGCCGGCCGCTTTCATCCAGTGCTGCATCGTCGTGACCGAGCGCGCCAGCTGCGGCGCCGGACGGATTTCCTCGCCGAACGTCGCCGCCGCGCGCCAGCCCCAGCGCGGATCGGCAAGGAAGGCGCGCGCCAGAGCCACCATGTCGGCGCGGCCGTCGGCCACGATCGCCTCGGCCTGCTCTGGATCGTCGATCAGGCCGACGGCGCGCGTCGGAATGCCGGCGCCCTTGCGCACAGCTTCGGCCAGATGCACCTGGTAGCCGGGGCCGCTGGGCAGCTTCTGCAACGGCGAATTGCCGCCGCTGGAACAGCACAGATAGGCGACGCCTTCCGCCTTCAGCGCCTTGGCCACTTCGATTGCCTCCTCGATCTCGAAGCCGCCGTCGACCCATTCCTTCACCGAAAGGCGGGCCCCCAGCATCAGGCCCGGCGCTGCCTTCTTCACCGCTCTGGCGATCTCCACGGCGAAGCGCATGCGGTTTTCCAGCGGGCCACCCCAGCGGTCGGTGCGCTGGTTGGAAAGCGGCGACAGGAACTGGAAGATCAGATAGCCGTGAGCGGCGTGCAGCTCGATGAAGTCGAAGCCGGCGCGCTCGGCCCGCTTGGCCGCATCGGCGAAATGTTGGATGACTTGCCGGATCTCTTCCTCGCCCAATGCGTGCGGTATATTCCACCCTATGTCATAGGCGATGGCCGAAGCCGAAACGGTCTGCCAGGGATCCTCGCCCGCTTGCAGGGGGCCGCCGCCTTCCCAAGGCCTTCTGTTGGATGCCTTGCGGCCGGCATGGGCGAGCTGGACGCCGAATTTGGTGCCGGGCGCAGCGACGCGCCTGGCCGCATCGAGCGTGCGCTTGGCCGCCGCCTCGTTGCCGTCGGAGTAGAGGCC
>NZ_RZST01000172.1:0-12282 GCF_003997575.1 Mesorhizobium sp. M1A.F.Ca.IN.022.07.1.1 | reverse complement strand
CCCGTCGCCCATCCGCTGGTTCTGGTGATGGGATTTCTCGCGACTTGGCTTGCCGCCTCAGTGGCGTTCGCCGCGCTGACGCTCATAATCTATGGCTTTGTCGCCGCGGGACAGGTGCTCGATCCTGTCGTCGGGGTTGCCGGGGCCGCCGCCTTGGCGATTGCCGGCCTCTATCAGTTCAGCGGCTTGAAGCAGGCGTGCCTCAAGAGGTGCCGCAACCCGTTCTCGATCCTGTTCGCCAACTGGAGCGCGAAGCCGGGGCGTGTCTTTCGCCTGGGAGTGGAGCAGGGCGTCTGGTGCCTCGGCTGTTGCTCGGCGCTGATGCTGGTCATGTTCGCCGTGGGCGCGATGAACATCTTCTGGATGGCGCTGATCAGCCTGTTCGCTCTGATCGAAAAACAGACCGCGGGCAGGGTGGCCAGCCAGGTTTCCGGTGCGATACTGCTTGTGTGGGCCGCCGCCCTGCTATTAGTTTCCGCGTGAGGGAGATTTCGATGGCCGATCAGAGCTGGGCGATGAAGGGAGAGCTGGTACTCTCCTGCAATTGCACGGTTTTCTGCCCCTGCGTTCTGTCGCTCGGCAGCCATCCGCCGACCGAAGGCTATTGCCAGACGTGGGCCGGGTTCCGCATCGACGCCGGCCATTTCGGCGAGGTCGATCTTTCCGGCCTTAATCTTGGTCTGGTCATGGAAATCCCGGGCTATATGAGCCGCGGCAACTGGAGCGCCGGCCTGTTCATCGACAAGCGCGCCTCCATCTATGCCGTGAAGGCCCTGACAAAAATCTTCACCGGCAAGGCGGGCGGGACCACTTCGCTACTGTCGATTCTTGTTGGAAACTTCCTTGGCGTGGAACAGGTGCCGATCACCTATGAGACGCGTGATAGGACGCGCGTTTTCCAGATACCGCGGATTATCGACGGCGCGGTGACGCCGATACCCGGCAAGGACCGCGACAAAGACACCGTCATTACCAATTCCGAATACTGGATCGCACCGGAAATCATCGTGGCGAAGTCGGACAAGAGCAAGATGCGCGCCTTCGGCCGCAATTGGAATTTCGCCGGTCGTTCGGCCGAGATATGCAAGCTGGATTGGCGAGGCCCGTGAGCAAGAACACCGCGGCCCGGAATGCGGCCAAGAAAATCGCGGAGCGGATTCCGCGGCCGAAGAAGAAAGTGACGTGGCCGCAGGCGCGGGCTTTTTCCGTGCACCTGCTGACTGCGTCCGGCTCGTTCCTCGCCTTCCTGTCGCTGGTGGCGGCGAGCGAGGGACGTTGGACGGCAATGTTCTGGTGGCTCGGGCTGGCGCTCTTCGTCGACGGCATCGACGGCCCGATCGCCAGGAAGCTCGAAGTCAAGGAGATCCTGCCGACATGGTCGGGCGAGCTCCTCGACAACATCATCGACTACGTGACCTACGTGCTTATTCCGGCCTTCGCGCTCTACCAGCGAGGCTTGATGGGCGAGAACCTGTCGTTCCTGTCGGCGGCGATCATCGTCGTCTCCAGCGCGATCTACTACGCCGACACCGGCATGAAGACGAAGGAGAACTTCTTCAAGGGGTTCCCGGTCGTCTGGAACATGGTGGTGTTCACGCTCTTTGTCATCGAGCCGGGGCAGTGGGTTTCCTTCGCCGTGGTCGTGGTCGCCGGTATTCTCACCTTCCTGCCGATCAACTTCATCCACCCGGTACGGGTGGTGCGGCTCAGGCCGATCAATCTCGGCATGACGCTGTTATGGTGCGCCTTCGGCGCGCTTGCATTGGCACAGGCCGCACTTGCCTCGTTCTATGACAAGATCGGGGTTCTGAGCGAGCAGGTCAGCATCTTCACCAAGGCCGGCATTACGGTTACCGGGCTCTATCTCGCCTGCATCGGGGGCATCATGCAGATCTTCCCCAATCTTGGCGCCAGGAAATCCTGACTCGATATCCAGCTTCCGTCCTTTTCCGAGAAAGTTGAGCAATGTCCAAAGCGATCCGCATTCACGCCCATGGCGGCCCCGAGGTCCTGACCTATGAGGAAGCAGATCCCGGCCAGCCAGGCGCCGGGCAGATTCTGATCAGGCATACCGCGATCGGGCTCAACTTCATCGACATCTACCATCGCTCGGGCCTCTACCCGCCGCCCGGCGGCTTTCCGCTGGTCCCGGGCGGCGAGGCGGCGGGCGTGGTGCTGGCCGTTGGCGCCGGCGTCGACTGGCTGCAGCCCGGCGATCGCATCGCCTATGCAGTCAATGTCGGCGCCTATTCGGAAGAACGCGTGATCGCCGCCGACCGCGTGGTAAAGGTGCCGGACGGCATCAGCGACGAGCAGGCGGCGGCCATGATGCTGAAAGGCATGACGGCCGAATATCTGCTGCGCCGCACCTTTAAGGTGAAGGCGGGCGACACGATCCTCTACCATGCCGCGGCAGGCGGTGTCGGCCTGATCCTGGGCCAATGGGCAAAGCATCTCGGCGCGACGGTGATCGGCACGGCGAGCTCCGTCGGCAAGGTCGAGCTCGCCAAGGCACATGGCTTCGACCATGTCATCAATTACAAGGAGCAGGATTTCGTCGCCGGCGTCGCTGCCATTACCGGCGGCAAAAAGTGCGACGTCGTCTATGATTCCGTCGGCAACGACACTTTTCCCGCTTCGCTCGACTGCCTGAGGCCGCTTGGCATGTTTGTCAGCTTCGGCCAGTCGTCCGGGCCGATCCCGCCTTTCCCGATGTCGCTTCTGGCGCAGAAAGGCTCGCTCTACGCGACCCGCCCGACAATCTTCGTCTACAACGCCAAACGCGAGGACCTTGTGGCCTCGGCGCAAGCGCTGTTCGAGGTAGTGCTGAGCGGCGCCGTCGAGGTTAAGATCAACCAGCGCTACGCGCTGAAGGACGCGGCACAAGCGCAGTCCGATCTCGAGGGCCGCAAGACGACGGGCACAACCATCCTCATCCCCTAACCCGGCTGCCTTGTTTTTCAGCGCCTTGCCGCGCCTCAAGGCAGTGGTTTCCCCGACAAGCTTACTGGTTTCCCTCTTGCCCTGAACAGGCCTATCTTACCCCTTGAGTTTCCGCTGGAATTCTTGAAGCTCTTTCAAGTTGCGTGCCGCTTTCCGACCGAAGCCGGCCGCGCATACGATACCAGCGGGAACACAGAACATATCCGGGTAACTGGATGGGAGGCACTGTGAGTGCAAATCATGACAGGGCGAACCTGCTGGAGGTTCGTGGCCTTACGAAGATTTTCGGCACGCTGACGGCGTGCAACCATATCGACCTCAACATCGCGAAGGGCGAGATCCACGCCCTGCTCGGCGAGAACGGCGCCGGCAAGTCGACGCTGGTGAAGATGCTGTTCGGCTCGCTGGAACCGAATTCGGGTGAAATTTTCTGGAACGGCCAAGCCGTCAGGATCACCAGCCCCGGCCTCGCCAAGAAGCTTGGCATCGGCATGGTGTTCCAGCATTTCTCGCTTTTCGAGGCGCTGACGGCGGCCGAGAACATCGCGCTTTCGCTGAACGACGGCTCGCCGATCAGCGCGATTGCCGCGAAGGCGCGGGCGCTCTCCTACAGCTACGGCCTGCCGCTCGATCCGGAATCGCTGGTCGGCGATCTTTCCGTCGGCGAGCGCCAGCGCATCGAGATCATCCGTTGCCTCTTACAGACGCCCCAACTCATCATCCTCGACGAGCCGACTTCGGTGCTGACGCCTCAGGAAGCCGACAAGCTGTTCGAAACGCTGGAGCGGCTTCGCGCTGAAGGCAAGTCGATCCTTTACATCTCGCACCGGCTGGAAGAGGTCAAACGCATCTGCGATCGCGCCACGGTGCTGCGCCACGGCAAGGTCGTCGGCCACTGCAACCCGCGCCAGGAGACGGCCGCGTCGCTAGCCCGCATGATGGTCGGCAATGAGGTCAAGGCAGTGGTGCGCGCGCCGGCCAAGGGCATCGAGACCGCGCCGGCATTGCTGGAGATCCGCGGGCTTACCCGCAAGCCGGCGACGCCGTTCGCCATTCCGCTCAAGAACATCAATCTTTCGGTACGTGCCGGCGAGGTGATCGGCATCGCCGGTGTCGCCGGCAACGGCCAGGGCGAGTTTTTCGAATCCGTCTCCGGTGAGGTGCTACAGCAGGTTCCCAGTTCCGTGCGGATCCGCGGCAAGGATGCGGGCGGCGTGTCGATCACCGGCCGGCGGCTGATGGGCGCCGCCTTCGTGCCGGAGGAACGGCTCGGTCACGGCGCGGCGCCGCGGATGAAGCTTTCGGAGAACCTTTTGCTGTCGCGCCATGCCACCGACGGCAAGTCCTTCGTCGGCTCCGGCGGCATGGTCAGGAACGCTTCCGTCTACAGCGCCGCCCAGCGCATCATTGCCGCGATGGACGTGCGCAAGAGCGCTCCCGATCCGGAGGCCGCGGCGCTGTCCGGCGGCAATCTGCAGAAGTTCATCGTCGGCCGCGAGCTCGACCGCAAGCCGAGCGTGATGGTCGTCAACCAGCCGACCTGGGGCGTCGACGCCGGTGCCGCCGCCCATATCCGCCAGGCGCTGATCGAGCTTGCCCGCAGCGGCTCGGCGGTTCTGGTCATCAGCCAGGACCTCGACGAATTGTTCGAGCTGTCGGACGCGATCGCGGTCATGCACAACGGCGAATTGTCCGCGCCGCTGCCGATCGCCGAAGCCACCTTCGAGAGGATTGGCCTGTTGATGGGCGGCGCCGAGCCCGGCCACGCCGAACACAGCATGGAGACGGCATGATGCGCCTCGAACTGGTCAAACGCCCGCAGCGCTCGGCGCTGTTTTCGGTGCTCTCGCCCTTCATCGCCTTCGCGCTGACGATGATTGCCGGCGCCATCATGTTCGCGTTGCTCGGCGTCAATCCGCTCAATGCGTTCAATGTCTACTTTGTTCAGCCGATCAGCGAGGTCTGGCAACTGCATGAACTGGCCATCAAGGCGGCGCCGCTGATCCTGATCGCCGTCGGCCTGTCGGTTTGCTACAAGGCCAACATCTGGAACATCGGCGCCGAAGGTCAGTTCATTCTGGGCGGCATCTTCGGCTCGATCATCCCGGTGCTGTTCCCCGAATTCGAAGGTCCGCTGGTGCTGCCGCTGATGCTCTTGCTCGGCATGGTCGGCGGCGCCCTCTATGCGGCCATCCCTGCGCTGCTGAAAACCCGCTTCAGCACCAACGAGATCCTGACCAGCCTGATGCTGGTCTATGTGGCGCAGCTCTTCCTCGACTGGCTGGTGCGCGGACCGTGGCGCGACCCGCAGGGCCACGGCTTCCCGCAGACCATCCAGTTCGGCGACTCGGCCGTCCTGCCGGAATTGATGCCGGATGCCGGCCGCGCCAATTGGGGCTTCGTCTTCGCGCTGGTCGCCGCTGTCACGGTCTGGCTGATGATGAGCCGCATGCTGAAAGGTTTCGAGGTCCGCGTGCTGGGCTCGAGCCCGAGGGCAGGGCGTTTCGCCGGCTTCGGCCTCAGCAAGATGGTCTTCTTTACTTTCCTGCTGTCCGGCGCATTGGCTGGGCTTGCCGGTATCTCGGAAGTCTCGGGCGCCATCGGCCAGCTACAGCCGGTGATCTCGCCCGGCTATGGCTTCACCGCCATCATCGTCGCCTTCCTCGGGCGGCTCAATCCGCTCGGCATCGTCGCGGCAGGCCTGGTGCTGGCGCTGACCTATCTCGGCGGAGAGGCGGTGCAGAGCGCGCTCGGCATCTCCGACAAGGTGGCGCGCGTGTTCCAGGGCATGCTTTTGTTCTTCGTGCTCGGCTGCGACACGCTCATTCATTATCGCATTCGTCTGATCGGCTTTGCCGCGCCACAACTCGAGGCCGCGCCCAAGCTGGAGGAGGCACGCTGATGGACATCACCGTCAACATCCTTTTGACCATCGCGACCGCGGCGACGCCGCTCTTGATCGCGGCGATCGGCGAGCTGGTGGTGGAACGCTCCGGCGTGCTCAACCTCGGCGTCGAGGGCATGATGATCATGGGCGCCGTCGGCGGCTTCGGCGCGGGCTATCTTACCGGATCTCCCTGGATCGGGCTGCTTGCCGCAATCGTCGTCGGCGCGCTGTTTTCGCTGCTCTTCGCCGTCATGACGCTTTCCCTGGCGACCAACCAGGTGGCGACCGGCCTGTCGCTTACGCTGCTCGGGCTTGGCCTCTCCGGCATGATCGGCACCAGCTTCGTCGGCCAGCCTGGCGTCAGGCTGCCGAACCTCGACATCCCCGGCCTGAGCTCGATACCGGTCGTCGGCAAGCTGATCTTCGGCCAGGATCCGTTGTTCTACGTCTCGATCGGACTCACCGCCGCCGTGATGTGGTTTCTGTTCAGGACGCGCACTGGCCTCACGCTGCGCTCGATCGGCGACAGCCACGCGTCGGCCCATGCGCTCGGCATCAAGGTCATCAGCTACCGTTACCTCGCCGTGATCTTCGGCGGCGCTTGCGCCGGACTTGCCGGCGGCCACCTGTCGCTCGTCTACACGCCGCAATGGGTCGAGAACATGAGCGCAGGACGCGGCTGGATCGCTCTGGCGCTGGTGGTCTTTGCGTCCTGGCGCCCCTGGCGGGTGCTGGCCGGCGCTTACATCTTCGGCGCGGTGTGGATCGGCCAGCTTCATGCACAGGCTTTCGGCATTCCTGTGCCCTCGCAGTTTCTTTCTTCGCTGCCCTATCTGGCAACCATCGTGGTTCTCGTTCTAATCTCGCGGAACAAGCGGCTGACGATGATGAACACGCCGGCTTCGTTGGGGCAGCCATTTGTTCCGGATCGTTGACGACAACAAAAAGACGGGAAGCCCCAGGGCTTAACTCAGAGAGGTAACACGATGAAGAAACTGCTTATTGCGCTGATGACCACGGCCGCGGCCCTGTCGCTGGCGGCAACCGCCGAGGCGGCCGACAAGCTGAAGGCCTGCTGGGTTTATACGGGGCCGATCGGCGACTTCGGCTATTCCTATCAGCACGACCAGGGTCGCCTCGAGGTGGAGAAAGCGCTCGGCGACAAGGTCGAGACCGCCTATCTCGAGAACGTCTCGGAAGGCCCGGACGCCGACCGCGCCTTTGAGCGCCTGGCGCGCGAGAAATGCAAGATCATCTTCGGCACATCGTTCGGCTTCATGGACGCCGAGGTTAAGGTCGCCAAGAAGTTCCCGAAGGTGATGTTCGAGCACGCCACCGGCTACAAGACGGGCGACAATCTCGGCATTTACAACGCGCGCTTCTATGAAGGCCGCTATGTGCTCGGCCAGATCGCGGCCAAGGAATCGAAGAAGGGTCTTGCCGGCTACATCGTCTCCTTCCCGATCCCGGAAGTGGTGATGGGCATCAACTCCTTCATGCTCGGCGCGCAGTCGATCAATCCGGACTTCAAGGTGAAGATCGTGTGGGTCAATACCTGGTTCGATCCGGGCAAGGAAGCCGACGCCGCCAAGGCGCTGTTCGACCAGGGCGCCGACATCATCGTCCAGCACACCGACTCGACCGCCCCCCTGCAGGTCGCCGAGGAGCGGAAGCTGCATGGGTTCGGCCAGTCGTCGGACATGATCAAATTCGCGCCGAACGCGCAGCTGACCTCGCTCACCGACGAGTGGGGCCCGTATTACATCAGCCGCGTGCAGGCTGCCCTCGACGGCACCTGGAAGCCGGACAATGTGTGGCTTGGCATCAAGGATGGCGCCGTCAAGCTCGCGCCCTTCACCAACATGCCTGACGACGTGAAGGCAATGGCGGAGGCGACCACCAAGAAGATCGCCGATGGCTGGAACCCCTTCACCGGCCCGGTGGCGAAGCAGGACGGCTCGCCTTGGCTGAAGGACGGCGAGGTCGCCGACGACGCCACGCTGCTCGGCATGAATTTCTACGTCAAGGGCATCGACGACAAGCTGCCGCAGTAAACAGCAGCCTGGCATCAAAACAAAAAGGGCGCCTCACCGGCGCCCTTTCATTTTCAGCCAATCCCGCTTGTCAAACGGCCGAGCCGTAGAGATCGTAGGCGTCGGCGCGCTCGACCTTGACCGTGACGATCTCACCGGCGCGCAGCGGCCGACGCGACTGGATATGCACGGAGCCGTCGATCTCGGGGGCGTCATATTTGGTGCGGCCCTTGGCCGAGGTGCCATGCGCCTCGTCGATCAGCACCGGCAGCCGCTTGCCGACCTTCCTGGCCAGCTGCGTCGCCGAGATCTTCTGCTGGCGCTGCATGAAGCGGTGCCAGCGGGCTTCCTTGATCTCCTGCGGCACTTGTTCCAGGCCGAGGTCGTTGGAGCGCGCGCCCTTGACCGGCTCATATTTGAAGCAGCCGGCACGATCGATCTTCGCCTCGTCCAGCCAGTCGAGCAGCATCTGGAAGTCGTCTTCCGTCTCGCCGGGGAAACCGACGATGAAGGTTGAGCGGATGGCGAGATCCGGGCAGACCTCGCGCCAACCGCGGATCCGCTCCAGCGTCTTTTCGCCATGAGCGGGACGGCGCATGTTCTTCAGCACCTGCGGCGAGGCGTGCTGGAAGGGGATGTCCAGATAGGGAAGGATCTTTCCCTCGGCCATCAGCGGAATGACGTCGGCAACATGCGGGTAGGGGTACACATAGTGCATGCGAACCCAGATGCCGAGCTTGCCGAGCTCCTCTGCAAGGTCGAGGAACTTCGCTCGCACCTCGCGGTCGCCGAACATGCTCGTCTGGTATTTGATGTCGATGCCATAGGCGCTGGTGTCCTGCGAGATGACGAGGATCTCCTTGACGCCGGCCTTGGCGAGCTTTTCGGCCTCGCGCAACACGTCGGCCGCCGGCCGCGAGACGAGATCGCCGCGCAGCGCCGGGATGATGCAGAAGGTGCAGCGATTGTTGCAGCCTTCGGAAATCTTCAGATAGGCGTAATGCCGCGGCGTCAGCTTCACGCCCTGGGGCGGCAGAAGATCGATGTAGGGATCATGGCTGGGGGGAGCCGCCTCATGCACCGCCGCCATCACGCTCTCATAGGCCTGCGGGCCGGTGATCGCCAGCACATTGGGATGCTTCTCGCGAATGACTTCCGGCTCGGCGCCGAGGCAGCCGGTGACGATGACGCGACCGTTTTCGGAAAGGGCGGAGCCGATCGCGTCGAGCGACTCGTCGCGCGCGGAGTCGAGAAAGCCGCATGTGTTGACGACAACGAGGTCGGCGCCATCATGCTTGCGGGCGATCTCGTAGCCTTCAGCGCGGAGCCGCGTGATGATGCGCTCGGAATCGACGAGCGCCTTCGGGCATCCAAGGCTGACGAAACTGACACGAGGGGCAGACATAAGCTTTTCCAGGTTTTTCGGGATCGGCGGCGCCATACCACACTAATTGCGGCATTGGTATGGGCTGGTCCTTGTTGCGGCAAAACGCAATGCGAGGCCAGATCAGTGGCCGGCCAAAGCCCGCGTCAGGTGGCGGCAGTCAGCTCACCGCGTTGTTGACATGCGGCCAGATTTCCATCGTGCCCCTGTAGACCATGTCTAGCGCGACATAGAGGATGATCAGCAGGCCGATATAGGCAATCCAACGGTAACGGTGCAGCAGCCGCGCAATGAAGCTGGCGGCAAGGCCCATCAAGCCGATCGACAGCACGAGGCCGACGATCAGCACCCAGAAATGATCCCGCGCGGCGCCGGCGACGGCCAGCACGTTGTCCAGCGACATCGACACGTCTGCGACGACGATCTGCAGCGCCGCCTGGCCAAGCGTCTTGCGCGGCGCCTTGCCGGCAACCGCCTTGTCGCTGTCGAGATCGGAATTGGCGAGCGCCTCCGTCGCCTCGTGCTCGTCGGCATGGGAGGTGCGCAGCTCGCGATACATCTTCCAGCATACCCATAACAGCAGGATGCCACCGGCGAGCAACAGTCCGACGATTGCAAGCAGCTTGACGGTAACCGCCGCGAACAGGATGCGCAGCACCGTCGCTGCCACCACGCCGATCAGAATGGCCTTTTTGCGCTGCTCCGTCGGCAGGCCGGCGGCCGCCAGTCCAATGACGATGGCATTGTCGCCCGCAAGCACCAGGTCGATCGCGATGACCTGGACAAGGGCAGTCAGGCTTGCGGCGCTGAAAATATCCATCGTCTGGAGCCTTCCTGTTTGCGAAATGTCGATCTTCGAGTGTTCTAACGCCGGAGCGATTCACCGATTGATGCGATCGCGTTCTAAGTCTTTGTTTTCACGCAATTCCGGCGGGAAAAACGGCTGCGCGCTTTTCCTGGAATTGCTCTACGTGCATGGTTCCTGCACGTCAAGATAACTCACGAAACAAGCGGTTGCCGCTCGTCTGGTTCCATTGGGTTAAAATGAGTTTGCACTCGAAAGGCCGATTTGCGCGCAACCGACCGCGGCAGTCGGTCAATCGTAAAGATTGTATTTTGCCCAGTCGGTTTCCGGGATCTCGTCACCGATCTTGTAGAGCAACTGCAGCACCTGCATGTGGTCGGGCGCAGTCTGGCACTTGAACTTCAGCCGGAACCATTGACCCTTGCTGCGAAAGGCGGCGCCGGGGCTCCTGATCGCGTCGGCGCTCATCTGCGGCGTGGCGAAGGCATAGGCCACCACACGGTCGGCCTTGAATTTGCGATCGTCGTGGCTGATCCGGTCGAGCACCTCGGCGTCGCAACGCTGTTCGAGACGAGTCTGCGGATCGAGTTTCAGCAGGCCGGCACGAAGTGCGTTGTCCATCGCCTTGGCCGGCCAGGCCAGCGCCAGAGGCGCCAGAACCATCAGGCAGAGCTTTTTCATGGGCGCGACAAGCAGCATATTCTGTCTGAGAAATCAACCAAACGCACGCGCTTGTGACATGGGTGCCGGCTCGGCCAGGCCAGCCATGCGGCACAAGCCAATCTCGGGCTTCGGCGACTGGGCTATTGCCATTGTTCCGGGGTCCGCGATGAAACGATCTCCGCTGCCGAAGAACTGTCAAGAACCTGTCAGACTTGGCTCGTATAGAGCAGGGACTGTAGAGCCTCTTTTTCTCCTCGTCGGGCGGCAGTATTGTGCTTTCAAAGTGCTGGAGCACAATCCTGCCCGGTTTCGCAGGCTCAGCCGCCGAACAGATTTGCGTTGGAATACTAAAACGAAGAACCGTCAGTGATGAGGTTTACCTGCTTATCGGATCCGTGTGACCAATGGATGGTCTATGATCTATTTTTCGACCTTCCGGCGGAATTGTCGGGCCGACTGCTGCTTGGATTAACGCAAAGGGGCGCAGAGCATTTAACTGAGCAAGCGAACATAAAAACTGTGTCGACGTGCCTGACGATGGAAACCGGCCCCGGTGGGAAGGCCGTTAGCCCGAAAGCACTTTACCAAAAATGTTTCGCTGCAGGGTAGCGCTATAGGTTCCGTGGTTTGCAAGATGATCCCATACGGAGAAACAGGCCGTGAGTGCGGCCAGAGCAAGAATCATGCGCATTGGAACTCCCCACGGCGCCCGAAAACGTCCAATGGTAAGTTCGTGTCAGATTGGAGGCTATTGCTAATATAGTGGGTGACCCTACACCGATCGCGGTATGGCTACAGCAAGCGGATAACAGGGCGAGCTACGCGGACTTTGCGCAGCCGCCGGCACTTTCCTGGTGACTTAGCGAGCGATAGCTAGTCCGATACCGATGCCAACCCCCACGGCGACCCCTAAAAAGAGCTTGCTGGCGAAGTCCAGGGCGAACGCGCGCACAGCCGTATAAATATCTGTTCGGGGCTGCCTGACAGCAGCCGCAAGGTCATCGAACATCGCTTCCATAGGTTGCCACCCGCGATTTCTTCGACCTGCAAGACTAGATCAGTTCTGGTGAGATGGGAATCCTCCGATCCATCAAAATTTAACGATCACGAAAGCTCGTTGGTAGGCACGTGTGGTAACGGTTGATTCAACCATCGCTGGTATAAAGCAAAGTCAGGTGGCGGCCCCGACAGAGGGCGGGGGGTGCTGGGCCTGCCGGAGCCGCCGGCGCGGGAGTGGGCGCTACCCGCGCTGTCCCAGAATAGGACAGCGCGGGTCTACAATTAGTTAAAGCTAATAGAATTTTGCCGGCGTGCCGCCGCTTTGTGTCGGCTGCCTCCAGCGGTGTGTCCGCCGCACGCCCGGCAACGTGCGGCTGAGGGGCGCAAGCCGCCGACCGTGAGGTCATGAGCCTGGTGCGCTCCTGAGATCGGTGTTCTCCACTGGACAAGAAACCTTGACGCCATTGCCTGACGCCGGGCGGCCCGGCAGGCTGGCGGGGTAGGCCAGCAAACGCCGGGCCTGACCGGTGGGCTCGGGGGCGAGACACAGCACCGGCTGCCGATAAAC
>NZ_RZST01000171.1:0-12299 GCF_003997575.1 Mesorhizobium sp. M1A.F.Ca.IN.022.07.1.1 | reverse complement strand
ACCTCATAGCCATAGACATGGCTATCGGCGCCAAGCAGGTCGCCATAATAGATGCCGGTGCCGGCGAAGGCCCAGTGCTCGGGGCGGTAGACCGGGAAGCCGCGCACACCGCGCGGCGCGCAGCCGCCCCAGCCGGCATAGACGCCACGCGTCGCGTTGAGGCCGAAGGTAGCGCTGCCCGGACGGCCGATCTCCGGCGCTTCCCAGGAATTGGTGGCGCGGGTGATGTCGCCGCCGCGATAGGCCGGGTCTTCGGCCCGCGCCCGGTATTTGTAGCAAACCTGGCGTCGGCCCTCGTCCTCCAGCCTGGTCTGCCACATGAAATTGCCGGCGAAGCGCGCCGCGTGGCCGCCGCGCTCGACATAAGCGTCCACCGCGTCGCGCATCTCCCAGGTCCAGTATTCGTCGTGGCCGACGAAGACGACGCAATCATAGCCGTCGAGGATTTCCGGCGAGAAGTGCAGCTCGTGCTGGCTGGCGAGGTCGACCTGATATCCGGCGCGTTCGGCAAAGCCGAAGAAATGGCTGTCGTAGCTGGCCCAGCCGGAAGACGCGTATTTCTTCGAATGTCCCGTGGCAAAGGCCCATTCCATATGCGGATAACGCGGCACGGTCTTCGGCGGCATCGCGACTTCCAGCGGCACGCGCGGTGCATCCTTGGGCAGCACGACGAAGCCGCGGCACCAAGGGCGTTGCGTGGAGACCATCGTGGCATATCGGTCGCGGTTCGGGCCGGTGATGCCCTGATAGTGGTTGGAGCCGCCCCAGGTGTTATAGGCGAGCCAGGTGCCGGTCGCGGCGATCTGCAGCAGGCGACCAGGCTTGCGGCCGGGCAGGGGCGCGACGATGAAGAGGTGGTGGCTCTCGATCGGCGTGCCGTCCGGCCCTTCAGCCGAAAGCCTGACACGGTAAGCTCCCGACGGCCAGTCATCGCCGATGCGGAATTCGAACGAGGCTTCCCAGCCGCAGCCGTCGACCGAACATTGCTCGGGCGTTTCCTGCCAGCGCGCCGACAGTCCCGACCCATCGAAGACCTTGGTTTCATCGCCGCCGTCGCGGACGATGACAATCCTGAATTGCGGGGCCGTCGAGCTGACGAAAATCGTCACCGTCTCGCCCGGACGATAGGAAAAGCGGTCGCTGTAGCACCAGATCTCGCCGCTCGAGCCATCCATGCCGGGCCACTCGTAATAATGCCCGCGCACCGCCTCCCGGCGCTGCTCGGGCGTCAGTCCGAAATCGGGAAAGTCGGCGGGCCGTTGCGTCATGGAAAAACCGAAACCAAGAGGTCGCCATTGAGACCGTAGGACGGCCAAGCGTCAAATGGAAACGATCGGGCCAGCAGGCGCTTGGCCTTATCCGGCAAACGGCTTATTTGATCTTCAGGCGATGTTTGAACGCCGGGAGCCAAGATGCTGCGCGTGCAAAGGGTCAAGGTCGACGACATCTATGTGCCGATGGCGAGGCGCAAGACGCTGCATCCGGAGACGGTGCGCCATCTTGCCGAGGATATCCTCGAGAACGGCATGAAGACCCCGATCCAGGTGCGCCACGACGGCAAGCGCCATGTCCTGATCGAGGGGCTGCACCGGCTGGAAGCCGCCAAATGGCTCGGCGAAACCGAGATCGACGCCTATCTCGTCCAGGCGCGCCGCCACTGACGCCATTCCCTATCGGTTGCCGTGTCGGCCCTGCATCACCGTGAGCGATCGCGTCCTATCAATGCTTTTTAATTGACGCTGCGATGTTCGCCGCTACCGTGCCGGCCTTCCTGTCAATCGGGTACTTGGAAATGGCGAAATACCAGGGCGGATGCCTGTGCGGCGCAGTGCGCTATCGCGCCGAGGCCGAACCAATCAACGAGCGCGTCTGCCATTGCCGGCTGTGCCAGAAGGCGATCGGCGCCGCCTTCAATGCGCGGCTCCTGTTTCGCATCGATGATGTCACGATCGAGGGGCCGGTGGCGACGGTCAATTCCTCGCCGGACCTCAAGCGTGGCTTCTGCCCGGCTTGCGGCACGACGATGTTTTCGCGACGTGACTCCAGGGGCATTCTCGGCGTCACATCCGGCTCGCTCGATGATCCGTCCGCGTTCAAGCCCGACATGCATTTCTGGACCGCTTCGAAGCAGCCTTGGGTGCGGCTGGATGACGGCCTGCCGCAATATGAGGGGGCACCGCCGGCATAGAGTTTTCCGTTCTCCCACAACAATGGGAGAAGGAAGAATGCCTGCACAAAAATTTCATCTTCGATTCACGAGATAGCCGGCAAAGCGTCATTGGCGGGCCATCATTGGCTGCCTATCTAAAGCGCCACGCGGGAAGGCATCGAGGAGGCGACGGATGAGCGAGAGCAGCAACCCCCTGGACGAGCTTTTGAACGACCCGATGATCCAACTCGTGATGGAGCGAGACCGCGTGCGCCCGGCCGAGCTTCGCCTGCTCTTGGAAAAGGCTCGCGACAGGGCTGCCGACGATTCCCGCTTCGACCAGCCGGTGCTGCCGCCGGCGCATATCGTGGCCAGAAGCTGCCTGAAGCAATGGCTGTACCGCTAAAGCGCGTCGCGCCGAACTGACGCGCTTTAGGTCTTTCCGATCAGCTCGAATACGCCGGCAAATAGCTGTAATGACTGCGGAGATAGGCGATTTTGTAGCCGAGCCGGGCGTAGTTGCGGTAGGCCGGACCGTCGCGTTCGGGGCGCGGCGCCTCGATGTCGGCGACGAACAGTCTTGCGCCGGCGGCTATGCCGTCGCGGACCAGCCTTTCGCCAAGCATGGCGTCGAGGTCGAAGCTCGGCGCCATGATGCCAGGCACCGGGGCGTCGATCCCGCTCCAGGCGGCGCCATCCGAGATGAACATTGAACGCACGGCAGCCACGGCGCCATCGCGTTTCAGCATGTAGTGACGCCAACCCTCGCGGCCGACCAGCGCCATGAGCCAGGGCGAGGTGGGCAGCCTGTACTTCGCATCGATGAAGGAGGCCCATTCGGGAGCGGTCTTGGACGTAACCTCTTCGACCGACAGATCGTCTGCCGGGAACAGCGGCTCGGCAGGCAGCGGCGTTGCATCGCGAAAAATTCGTTCCCAGCCGCTCTGATGCTGGAGCCCGCGCGCTTCCAGCCAGCAGCGCAGCCGGGAAGGCTCGGTGTGCGGGCTTGTGCAGAACCACGGCCGCAAGATGCCGGCAGCGCGGTAATGCGCCAGCAGCGAATCGAGCTGATCTTCCGTGGCCGGGCCGTCGACGCCGATGTTCTTCACGCAGTTGAAATGGATGAACGGGATCGTCGTGCAGGTGGTCCAGACGAGGTCGCCGTCGCGGGCGAGCGACAAGCCGTGCCGCGCGGCGAATTCCGTGGGCGCGGCATCGTAGAGATCGAGCCAGGCATTGACCTCTGCGCGCTCGATGGCGCGGCTCAAATCACGCGAGACCTCCTCGATCCCGATTTCCGGATGGTGCGACACCGGCGGGACGACCGGCTGCAGTTCCGAGAGGGCGGCAGTCGACATGCTAGTCCTCCTCCGATCTGCCTTACAGTGTAAGATTAGCGCATGATAATATGGAAGCGCCTGTTGTCAAGCAGGATAAGCGGCACCTTACAAATCCGTGAATTGGCTTCGCCGTACCATGAGGCTAAGCCTGCCCTTGAGGGGCTTTGCGCATAACAATTCATTTTTCGCCGGGGAAAGGACAGGGATGACGGACGTCTGCACGCAGGGATTGGACACCGGCTTTGTCAGCCTGGGCTACGCCAAGGTGGCGTTTCTCGGCATCGTGCAAGGCATCACCGAACTGCTGCCGATCTCTTCGACGGCGCATATGCGCGTCGTGCCCGCCGTGCTTGGCTGGCAGGACCCGGGCTCGGCCTTTTCTGCGGCTATGCAACTCGCGGCCCTTGCCGCGGTGATCAGCTATTTCTGGAGCGACGTCAGGGAAGTCGCGGTGGGGTCGCTGGCGGCGCTCACGCGCCGCGACTATGCCAACCGCTATTTCCGCCTGGCGATCGGCATCGTGCTTGCCACCGTTCCGATCGTCATCGCCGGCCTCGCGCTATCCAGCGTGCTCAATGCCTGCAACTCGCCGTTGCGCGGGCTGGCCGTGATCGGCTGGGCCTGCATCGCCATGGCCGTGCTGCTTGCGCTGTCGGAAATCTATGCCCGCCACAGGCTGACCCTGGACAAGGTGTCCGTGCTCGACGCCTTGCTCGTCGGCGTGGCCCAGGTCGGCGCGCTCATTCCCGGCGTGTCGCGCTCGGGATCGACGCTGACGGCGGCGCTGGGTCTTGGCTATGCCCGCCCGGAGGCGGCGCGGCTTTCCTTCCTGCTCGGCCTGCCGGCCATCGCGTTGGCAGGCCTGAAGGAGCTTTGGGAACTGCACAAGATTCACCTCGGCGCTTATGGCTGGTCGGTCCTGGCGGTCGGCCTCGTCGTCGCTTCGATTTCCGCCTTCTTCGCCATATGGGGACTGATGCGCGTGCTCGAGCGCTTTTCCGCCTGGCCCTTCGTCATCTATCGCGGCCTGCTCGGCGTCGTGCTGCTGATCGGCGTCGCCGTCGGCTGGCTGAGCTAGAGGCTTTCACCGAATCCGCTATACCGGCACCTGAACCTTGCTTCGGGTGCGCTATGGACATTGCAACGCTGCTGCAATCGCTGCCGTTGCTGGCAGCGCTGGTGAAATCGGCGGTGCCGGCAGTAGTCGGTGCGGGCCTGGGGCTCAGCCAATGGGTCGCAGCGCTGCCGCCGTGCCGCAATCACACCTTCGAGACCGCGACCTATCTCGTCTGCGAGACGGACCCGAAGCATTACTCGATCGAGCTGTTCTGGAAGGATCCCGACGGCAAGCTCTACCAGTCGCTGCACAATCTTCGAAGCGCGCAGCAGGCGGCCGGACGCACCATGCTCTTCGGCATCAATGCCGGCATGTACCATCCCAATCTCGCGCCTGTCGGTCTCTATGTCGAGCGCGGGCAGCAGATCGCGTCGGCGAAGACCGGGGCCGGCTCCGGCAATTTCTCGATGCAGCCCAACGGCGTCTTCTATCTTAGCGACGGCAAGGCCGGCGTTCGCGCGACGAAGGATTATCTGAAGCGTTCCCCGAAGGTGGACTATGCCACCCAGTCCGGGCCGATGCTGGTGATCGACGGAAAGCTGCATCCGAAATTCCAGGCCGACAGCCCTTCGCGAAAAATCCGCGATGGCGTCGGCGTGCGTGGCGACGGCGTCGTCGTCTTCGCCATCTCGAACGACGTGGTGACTTTCCACGAATTCGCGCGCCTGTTCCGCGACGAGCTCGACTGTCCCAACGCGCTCTTCCTCGACGGGTCGATCTCCAGCCTCTATGCGCCGGCTATTGGCCGCAACGACGATTTCTGGAATCTCGGGCCGATGATCGGCGTGTTCAGGCGCTGAGCAATTCGAGGAAAACCGAGAAGCGGTGTGCCGTTCGGAAATTGCGTGGAAACAAAGGCGGAGCTTTTATTGTCGGCTTGCCTGGCGAATCGCCCCGCCGAACCAAAGGTAAATTTTGATTCAAACTTTGTTGGTAATTTCTCATTAGGAATGGGGCTTCCGGCGGCGCTGTTTCGGCCCTCGGTCTGTTTTGTTTTGCGTACAGGTCAAGATGCGGATTTTTGGCGTCGTCAGTTTCGTGCTTGCAGGGCTTTGCCTTGCCGGCTGCTCGTCTACCTCGGGCGTTGATGCCTTGCAGATGCCGTCGAACGAGACGACCAGTTCGGTCGTGCGGCCGAGCGCGCCGGTAACGAAGGCAGTGAAGACCGCCGACGCTGCGATGACGGTGGAGACCGTTTCCATGGCGGGCGCCGCGCGCATCAGGCCGCCGGCGTCGCTGCCTGGCGACCAGAATGCTCGTGTTGACGAGGACAACGCGCGTCCAGGGGGCGAGAACTCGCGTCTTGACGTCGAGAATTCGCGTCCCTTTGGCTTGGCCGAGGAAGAGACGGTGGCATTCCCGGCGCCGGACCTGCCGGATACGGTCGAGCCTCCGGTCGAGGCCGCAGCACTCGTCTCGCCGCCGAAGCGGCTGTCCCGCGCAGCGCCCGCGATGCTGGCTGGCCCTGTTACCCGCTATGCCTTTCGCGATGCCAAGCCGATCAATTTCGGCCGCGCCTCGCCCAGGCACCTTGCCGTCCATGGCGTCGACGTGTCGCGCTGGCAGGGCAATATCAACTGGCAAAAGCTGCGCGCCCAGGGCGCCAACTTCGCCTACATCAAGGCGACCGACGGCGGCGACCATCTCGATCCGATGTTCATGAAAAACTGGCGCGGCGCCGATGCCGCCGGGCTGAAGCGCGGCGCCTATCATTTCTTCTACTGGTGCCGCACCGCCGGCGAGCAGGCCGACTGGTTCATCCGCAACGTGCCGCGAGTCCAGGGCGCGCTGCCGCCGGTCATCGATGTCGAGTGGAACGGCGAGTCCTCCTGCAAGCGCCGGCCTTCGCGCCAGAAGGTGCTGGAGAAGATGCAGGTGTTCATGGACAAGCTGGAGCGCCACTACGGCCAGCGGCCCATCATCTACACGTCGCCGGATTTTTATCGCGACAATCTGCGTGGTGCATTTCTCGACTATCCGTTCTGGCTGCGCGCGGTGGCCGCCCATCCGTCAAAGGTCTATCCGGGCCGCAACTGGCTGTTCTGGCAATATTCGGGCTCCGGCCTGTCGCATGGCGTGAGCGGCCGCATCGACCTCAATGTCTTCCACGGCGACGAGCGGCAGTGGCGCAGGTGGCTGGGCGGCGGCGAGGTGGTAGCCGACGCGAATTGAGGCCGTATGCTTCACCCGGCGCGGGGCGGCGATCGACGGTAATTTCAGGATTTCTCTAACCATCGACTCACCGTCTCCCTTAGCGGCGCGGCAACGGCCTTCCGGTAACGTGTTCGTGATCGCGTCTTGGAGGGGTCTATGCGCAAACTGATTGTCACTGCCGCTGTGGTGGCCGCCGTCGGCTACGGATTTTTCAATTCGCACCTGCGCAGCAATACGCCCAACGCCAATGTGGTCGCCTATTCAACCACCGACGAGGCGATGCAGGGCGCTAAGGCCAAGGGCCACTCGACGCTACCCCGCTTCCATGAGTTGATGGCCGCCCGCACGCCTGGCACCTATACGGTCAAGTTCCCGCTGACCCAGAACGGCGCCACCGAGCATATCTGGATGCAGCTTGTGGCTTTCAGCGACGGCCGCTTCGTCGGATTGCTGGCCGACAAGCCGGTCAACGGCAACCAATACAAGATGGGCGACCGCATGACGGTTGACGAGGCCGATGTCGAGGACTGGATGATCCGCAACGGCGGCGACGTCTATGGCGGCTACACGGTGCGCCAAGCGCTGGCCGACATGCCGAAGGAACAGGCGGCGAAATACGGGATCACGTTCAAGGATTGACGGGCGGCGCTCCCTTCTCCCCACAAGAGCGGAGGAGAGGCCGTCCATCGGGCTTTCGTCGTCCTCGGGCTTGACCCGAGGACCCATGCCGTGACCATTGCCGTAGGGCGCAGCGTGCAGAATTCTGAAACGCCGCAGCGCCTTGATGTAACGGCATGGATTCTAGGGTCTGCGCTGCGTCGCTTCGCTCCTTGCTCCGCCCTAGAATGACGAAGCCGAAGGGCATCGCCCGTCACGCCTCGTTGATCATCGCCTCGATGTTGTAACCGTCGGGATCAAGCACGAAGCAGGCGTAGTAGTTCGCCGCGTAGTCCGGACGCGGCCCGGGCGCGCCATTGTCTGCGGCACCTGCCTCCAGCGCCGCCCTATAGAACGCATCGACCTCCGCCTTGCTCTTCACCCGGAACGCGACATGCAGATGGGTGAGCGGCGGCTTCTCGCCGGTGCTCTGGATCTCGAACAGGCAGCCATTGCCGACATCGAAGGCCCAGAACACGCCCTCCTTGCCGAAGGAGAGGCTGTAGCCCAAGGGCGCAAAAGCCTTTTCGTAGAAGAGCTTGCTCTGTTCGAGGTCGCACACTTCGATGGTGATGTGGTCGATCATAGAAGCTCTTGGACAATTAGGCCAGTGCGGCCGGCCACGGTGACGCGGCCGGCTTTGATCTATATTGGCGATGGCTGCCTTTGGTTGCAACCAGATCAGCCATCGGCCACCAGCTTGCGAATAACTTCGCCGACTGTCAGCCTTGGCGGCATCGGGCCTCAGCTGCACCCGCTCGTCGCACCGCACGTGTCGCACTTCTCGCAGGTGCCGTTCCGCACCATGGTGAAGTTGTGGCACTCCGAGCATTCGTTGCCGGTGTAGCCCTGGAGCAGCGACTGCTGGCGACGAGTGGCGGCGAGCTTCTTTGCCTCGGCCGCTTCATTCGCCGCGGCGTCGGTGAAGAGCGCTTCGGCGCCGCCGGCGGCTTCGGCTTCCTCTTCCACCATCTCCTCGGCCAGTTCCCTGGCGCGCTCCTCATAGTCGCGCTTGTAGGCAAGGGCCTCGTCGCTTGCCGGCTTCAACGCCAGCACGTTGGAGCCGGCGAAGGCGGTGGGCGCTGCACGGGCAGGGGCCGTGGTCGGGGCTGAGCCGCCAAAGCCCTTGGGGTCCGAACCGGCAGCCGACACCAGCTTCACCGGCGAGGCACCGCGATAGAGGCCTTTGGAGAAGGGCGTCGCCTTGCCTTCGGTGATGCCGCGGCCGAGCGCCGTCTTGTCGAAGTCCGACTGGTCGACATGGGCGAGGTCGTGGCGGCCGAGATAGGACACGGCAAGCTCGCGGAACACGTAGTCGAGGATCGACGTCGCGTTCTTGATCGCGTCATTGCCCTGCACCATGCCGGCCGGCTCGAACTTGGTGAAGGTGAAGGCCTCGACATATTCGTCGAGCGGCACGCCATATTGCAGGCCGAGCGAGATGGCGATGGCGAAGTTGTTCATCATGGCGCGGAAGGCGGCACCTTCCTTGTGCATGTCGATGAAGATCTCGCCGAGGCGGCCGTCGTCGAACTCGCCGGTCCTGAGATACACCTTGTGGCCGCCGACGACCGCCTTCTGCGTGTAGCCCTTGCGGCGGTTCGGCAGCTTCTCGCGGTCGCGGTAGAGACGCTCGATGACGCGCTCGACGATCTTTTCCGTCACCTGCACGGCGCGCTGCGCGGCGGGCGCCGCAATCAGCTGCTCGACCGCCTCGTCCTCGTCCTCCTCGCCGTCGGCGAGCAGCGAGGCATTGAGCGGCTGCGACAGCTTCGAGCCGTCGCGATAGAGCGCGTTGGCCTTCAGCGCCAGCTTCCAGGACAAAATGTAGGCGTTCTTGGCGTCCTCGACCGTCGCCTCGTTCGGCATGTTGATGGTCTTGGAAATGGCGCCCGAGATGAAGGGCTGCGCCGCCGCCATCATCAGGATGTGGCTCTGGATCGACAGCGAGCGCTTGCCGATCTTGCCGCAGGGGCTGGCGCAGTCGAACACCGGCAGGTGCTCGGCCTTGAGGAACGGTGCCCCTTCGAGCGTCATCGCACCGCAGACATGGATGTTGGCGGCGTCGATGTCCTTCTTGGAGAAGCCCAGCGCCGGCAGCATCTCGAAGGAGAAGTCGGAAAGCTGCTCGTCGGTGAAGCCGAGCGTCTCTTTCACCCAATCGGCGCCGAGCGTCCACTGGTTGAACACGAACTTGATGTCGAAGGCCGACTTCAGCGCCGCATTCAGCGCCGCGATCTTGTCATCGGTGAAGCCCTTGGCCTTCAGCGAAGACGGGTTGATGCCGGGCGCCTGGTTGAGGTTGCCATGGCCGACGGCATAGGCCTCGATCTCGGCAATCTGGCTTTCGGAGTAGCCGAGCGTGCGCAGCGCTTCCGGCACCGCGCGGTTGATGATCTTGAAGTAGCCGCCGCCGGCGAGCTTCTTGAACTTCACCAGCGCGAAGTCGGGCTCGATGCCGGTGGTGTCGCAGTCCATGACCAGGCCGATCGTGCCGGTCGGCGCGATGACGGTCGCCTGCGCGTTGCGATAGCCATGCTCCTCGCCGAGCTCGATGGCGCGATCCCAGGCGGCGCGGGCATGCTCGGCCAGCGCCTGCTGCTTCAGGTCGGAGGCGACCAGCGGCACCGGGTTGACGGCGAGCTTCTCGTAGCCGTCCTTGTCGCCATAGGCGGCGCGGCGGTGGTTGCGCATGACGCGCAGCATGTTCTGGGCGTTACGGTCATAGTCCGGGAAGGCGCCGAGCTCGGAAGCCATTTCGGCCGAGGTCGCATAGGCGATGCCGGTCATGATGGCGGTGAGCGCGGCGCAGATCGCGCGGCCCTCGTCGGAGTCGTAGGGAATGCCGGACGTCATCAACAGGCCGCCGATGTTGGCGTAGCCGAGGCCGAGCGTGCGGTAGTCGTAGGAGAGCTTGGCGATCTCCTTGGACGGGAACTGCGCCATCATCACCGAGATCTCGAGCACGACGGTCCACAGCCGAACGGTGTGCTCGTAAGCGGCGATGTCGATCGTGCCGTCTTCCTTGCGGTAGGGCAGGAGGTTGATCGAGGCGAGGTTGCAGGCCGTGTCGTCGAGGAACATGTATTCCGAGCACGGGTTGGAGGCCCGGATCGCACCGGCGGAGGCGCAGGTGTGCCAGTCGTTCATGGTCGTGTTGAAATGCAGGCCGGGATCGGCGGACGCCCACGCGGCATAACCGATCTTTTCCCAGAGATCCCGCGCCTTCAGCGTCTTCAGCACCTTGCCGTCCTTGCGGGCGGTGAGCTGCCAGTCGCCGTCGGCCTCGACGGCGCGCAGGAAATTGTCCTTCAGCGACACCGAGTTGTTGGAGTTCTGGCCGGAAACGGTGAGATAGGCGTCAGAGTCCCAGTCGGTGTCGTAGGTCTTGAACGACATCGAGGTGTAGCCCTGGCGGGCGAACTGGATGACGCGATAGATGTAGTTCTCCGGCACGGCGTCCTTCTTGGCCGCCTTGATCTCGCGCTTCAGCGCGGTGTTGAGGGCCGGGTCGAAGCAGTCGTCGCCATTGCCTTCGCAATTGACGCAGGCCTTCATGATCGCTTCGAGGTGCTTCTTGACGATCTTCGAGCCGGTCACCAGCGAGGCGACCTTCTGCTCCTCATTGACCTTCCAGTCGATGAAGTCCTCGATGTCGGGATGGTCGGCGTCGACGATGACCATCTTGGCGGCGCGGCGCGTCGTGCCGCCCGACTTGATGGCGCCCGCCGCGCGATCGCCGATCTTGAGGAAGCTCATCAGGCCGGACGAGCGGCCGCCGCCGGACAGCTTCTCGCCTTCGCCGCGCAGCATCGAGAAGTTCGAGCCGGTGCCGGAGCCGTATTTGAACAGGCGCGCCTCACGCACCCACAGATCCATGATGCCGCCCTCGTTGACGAGGTCGTCCTGAACGCTCTGGATGAAGCAGGCATGCGGCTGCGGATGCTCGTAAGCCGACTTCGACTTGGTCAGCTTGCCGGTGAAGGGGTCGACATAGAAGTGACCCTGGCTCGGCCCGTCGATGCCATAGGCCCAGTGCAGGCCGGTGTTGAACCATTGCGGCGAGTTCGGCGCCACGCGCTGAGTGGCCAGCATATAGGCAAGCTCGTCGCGGAAAGCGCGGGCATCTTCTTCGGACTTGAAGTAGCCGCCCTTCCAGCCCCAATAGGTCCAGGTGCCGGACAGCCGGTCGAAGACCTGGCGAGCATCGGTTTCCGAACCATAGCGCTCGGCCTCGGGGAGCTTGGCGAGTTCGGCCTCGTCGGCAACCGAACGCCACAGGAAGGAGGGGACGTCGTTCTCCTCGACCTTCTTCAGGCGCGCCGGGACGCCGGCCTTGCGGAAATATTTTTGGGCCAGGATGTCGGCCGCGACCTGACTGAACTGCGCCGGCACATCGATGTTATCGAGGCGAAACACCACCGAGCCGTCGGGATTCTTGATCTCCGACAGGGCCTTGCGGAATTCGATCTCCGCGTAAGCTGCCCCTTCTTGACCTGCTTGGTCTGGCTTGGTGAAGCGACGCTCGATGCGCATTGGTCCGGTCCCTTTTGTCTACATATAGCGCTTTTCCCCAGGGATTGCTGCCCCGCCAGGCGAAAAGCACAGTCCGCCGTTTGCCGGCATCGCAGGCGACGCCGGCATTCTCCTCGTCGCGGGCAGCACCGTGCAGACAAGCAAACGCCCTTCCAGGCGCTCACCCAGGCTGCAGGCCGACCCGCGGGTCCCTCAAAACTGAAACTTTGTCGATTCCCTCGGAAGAGGGAGGTTCACACTATCTAGGGTCGAGCCTGCCTGCAAACACTAAATATAGTGTTAACAGATCATTTTTTCCAGCCCGACAATTCTCCCTTTCGCCCACCCAAGCCCCATCATTCCCAAC
>NZ_RZST01000170.1:0-12318 GCF_003997575.1 Mesorhizobium sp. M1A.F.Ca.IN.022.07.1.1 | reverse complement strand
CCAATGCTGCGCGCGGTCGCGTTTTCGGTTGGCGAGAATGGCGCTCACGACTTGTGTATTTCCCGCGCGCAGCATTGGTGGCAGATAAGGCCAAACTGTAGCGGGCGCTTCAGCGCCTTAGCAACGGAGAAACGACCAGGATGTTTGCGGCAACGGCCCTCGACACGAGCAACAAGCCGGCCTTCTACGATGAGCTGGCCAGGCAATTGAAAGCGCTGCTGGAAGGCGAGCGAGACTCGATCGCCAACGCCGCCAACACCTCGGCGCTCATCTACCAGATGGTGCCCGACCTCAACTGGGCGGGTTTCTATTTCCTTCAATCCGACGAAGAGCTGGTGCTCGGCCCCTTCCAGGGCAAGCCGGCCTGCGTGCGCATAGCGGTCGGCAAGGGCGTCTGCGGCACGGCGGTCGATCTCGATATGTCGATGCTGATCAAGGACGTGCACGATTTTCCCGGCCACATCGCCTGCGATGCCGACTCGCGCTCGGAACTGGTCGTGCTCTTGCGCGACGACGAAGGCATCTTCGGCGTGCTCGATCTCGACAGCCCGCTGCCAGGCCGCTTCGACAAGGAAGACCAGGCCGGCATCGAGAAGCTTGCCGCGATCTATGTGGCCGCCAGTTCCTTTGAGGACTGAACTCTTAGCGGACTGCGGTACGGCTCCGCCGCTGGCTCAACGACCCTGTCTTGCGTTGCCATACGCGCGTCGTTATCTCTGGCGGAATATGACGCTCGCCAAGCGCGCCGAAGGGAGAAGATATGTCGCACAATCTGCAGTTCTATATCGAAGGCGTGTGGGTCGATCCGGTGGTGCCGAACAATTTCGACGTCATCGATCCGTCGAACGAAGACGCCTTCGCGCAGATCTCGCTGGGCACCAAGGCCGATGTCGACAAGGCGGTCGCTGCCGCCAGGCGCGCCTTGGCCACTTTCGGCTTCAGTGAAGTCGAGGAGCGCCTCGACATCCTCAACCGCGTCATCGAGGTCTACAAGAAGCGCAGCAAGGACCTTGCGCTCGCCGTCTCGCGCGAGATGGGCGCGCCGCGCCAGATGGCGCTGGACAGCCAGGTCGGCGTCGGCCAGGCGCATCTGGAGAAGATGGCCGAGGTGCTGAAGACCTTCCAGTTTCGCCATGTCAAAGGCTCCTCGCTGATCGTCAAGGAGCCGATCGGCGTCGTCGGCCTGATCACGCCCTGGAACTGGCCGCTCAACCAGATCACCTGCAAGGTCGGCCCGGCGCTCGCCGCCGGCTGCACCATGGTGCTGAAGCCGTCGGAGATCGCGCCGCTCGACGCCATCATCTTCGCAGAGATCATGGACGAGGCCGGTGTGCCGAAGGGCGTCTTCAACCTGGTCAACGGCGATGGCCCAACTGTCGGGCAGGCTTTGGCCAGCCATCCGGATGTCGACATGATGTCCTTCACCGGCTCGACGCGGGCCGGCATCCTCGTCGCCAAGGCGGCCGCCGACACGGTGAAGCGTGTGCATCAGGAGCTCGGCGGTAAATCCGCCAACATCCTGTTCCCCGACGTCGATCTGCAAAGGGCGGTGACCAAGGGCGTGGCCGGCTGCTTTGGCAATAGCGGCCAGTCCTGCAACGCGCCGACCCGCATGTTCGTGCCGCGCGACCGGCATGACGAGGCCGCCGGCTATGCCAGGACGGCGGCGGAGAAACTCACCGTCGGGCCGGCCGACGCGCCGGGAACGAAGCTCGGCCCGGTGGTAAGCCAGCTGCAGTTCGACAAGATTCAAGACCTGATCCAGAGCGGCATCGACGAAGGCGCGACCCTGATCGCTGGCGGCCCCGGCCGTCCGGCCGAGCTCAACCGCGGCTACTATGTCCGCCCGACCGTCTTCGCCAACGTGACGCACGACATGCGCATCGCGCGCGAAGAAATCTTCGGGCCGGTGCTGTCGATCATGCCTTACGACACGGTCGAGCAGGCGATCGAGCTGGCCAACGACACCGTCTTCGGCCTCGCCTCCTACATCCAGGCCAAGGACATCGAGAAGGCGCGCCAGGCCGCGGCCCGCATGCGCTCCGGCAACGTCTATATCAACTATCCGACGTGGGACGCCGGCCTGCCCTTCGGCGGCTACAAGCAGTCCGGCAACGGCCGCGAATATGCCGAATACGGTCTCGAGGATTTTCTGGAGATCAAGGGCATCGCGGGATACGCGGCGGCGGAGTAGGCGGAGCAGAGGCCGGCGCAGGCAGATAGGGAAAGGGCGCGATCTCGGCTTTGCCATTTGCCATGAGCCGCTTGCCGCGACAGCCGATCAGCTCTTCCTCGCCGCCTTCTTACCCGCGCCTTGCCTCGATGATGCCCACCATGGCGCGGGTGAATTCAACCACGCTGTTTGCCGTGATGGCGGCATTATCGGGACTCTGGCCGATTTGCTCGGCTGCTCCGCAGCACGAGCGGCGGATGAGGTCGTAATGAGCAAGTCTTTCATCGTCCGGCAACGCCGCCAAGTTCAAGGCTCGACGGTGAAGCATGCGCAACAGCTGCGCCAGCGCTGTTTCGACACTCATGCGTTTGGCTCCGCATCGGTCGAACGTCTCGGCACATAAAGTACCGGATCGTCGATCAGGGGGCGGTTCTCGTCCCCGATCCGGCAAGGCTGCGCCTTAGTCGTTAATACATCGTTGATCGCTAATATGATCGGTGAAGGCTTTGGGGCGGATTCCCGGATGCTATCGGATGCGGCGGAGGCAGATCATCCCCGCGCGGCACGGCTAACATCCTCGACATTTTCAAAATCTAACGATCGGCAAAATGCACCAGTAAGGATGCTTGGTAAGGGTTGATTCAACCCTTGCTAGTATGTAAAAGGTGGCGGCTCCGGCCAGGGGTAGGGTTGCCTGAAAGCCGGAGCCGCCTGCGCGGCCGATGGGTAGTGTCCGCGCTGTCCCAGAATAGGACAGCGTGGTCTACGATTCGTTAATTCGCTAATATATCGTCGTATGGGAAGCTCGCGGACAGCGATGCCGGCAAACGACATATCCCAAGCAATTGAATTCTCACACGAAGTTCTAGCTGCAAATCTGGATTCGAACCAGGACCGGCGGACTTAAGAGTCCGCTGGTCTACCCGTTCCTATCACCAGCAACGCTGCCAGCTCCCAGATAAGATCCACCATGTCTTTGGCCTTCTTTTCGGGGGGCGTTGGGATCGAGTAGGGATGGTGATGGGGTCGACAGACCGGCCCGGCCGTCATCCTGAATGATGATTGCATCGATGCACTTCGTCGCCCAATGCTCAAGCCCTTTGCCATGGTTAACGAGTCGTGGGCCGGCGGGACCTTCATAAAGACTTTGCTAATATTAGAAAGAAGACAAGCCGTTCAGCGGAACAAGCCTCGCTGAACGCAGTTCGGTGCGACGTGGCGTCGGCTATTGCCGTCGCGTTGGGAGACAGCAGCGCAAGCGAACCCGACAGGAAGCCAAGCCTTCGCAAGGCCTCTCGCGAGCTGCCAAGAAATGAGTGGAACATCACCCCTAGGTGCGCAATGACTACCTCCAAACACATTTCAACGTTCGACCTCGATCAGTTGCGAGAAGCCTTCAAGCAATTGACTCGCGAGCAAGGCATCACAGCCGAAGAACGGGACGTATACGCCCAGCTTTTCCTGAAGCAGACCTGCGCCCCAGTTTTTCCGCTCGGGCCTGAACGGCGGCCGATTCAGGCTTGGGGTTAGCTTGGCGGCTGGTGTGCCGCATCGACGGTTGCGGGTCCACGGCAGCTTCCCGCAAAGTCCGGCGACACACTTGCGCCAAGCCAGGCTTGTCCGTCGAGATCATGGCCCGAACGCCGCTGCAGCTCTGCGATGGATCACCAGATGGTGGGCCGGGGGGCCCCAACTGATCTGGACGCCCTTTGAAGCGGCGCTAAATCAAGCCGATGCGGGTTGCGTTCAGTATATTTACTTTTCTTTTTTGCACCGCCTCTCTTCAGGCCCAGGAGTGGCAGCCGTTTGGGGTCCGGCAACTGGGCTTCACATTCGATGTTCCGCCTGGTTTCGTCCTCACCCAGCATTCGGATCAGGGTGCTGCATTCCAAGGCGAACAAGACGCGTTTCTTGCCGTGTGGGGCGCCAGACTTGGAAGAGCCAGCTTTCGGGCCGAGATCGAGCATCGCATGCTGGAAGACGAAAAGGCCGGCTGGAAGTTGACGTACCGGCGCCTGACCTCGACCTGGGCCAGCTATTCAGGGATCAACAACGGCGAGATCCGATATGTTCGCGCCATCAGGGTCTGTGATGACCGCGCCGCGCTTTTCACGATCAACTACAGCAGATCGGAGAAAACGCCTTATGATCGGATCATTGTGCGAATGGTAAGATCCCTAAGGGCCGAAGGCTGCTAGCCTTAGGCCCAGGGTGGGTTTCGATCTGCATTGCCGGCATGCCCTGATGCTATTTTTTACGAGCGACACGCATTTCAATGATGCCCGCATCCTGCGGATTGACCGGCGGCCTTTCGCATCGCTTGCCGAACATGACGAAGCGCTGATCTCTTTCTGGAACGAGACCGTCACGCCTGACGACGAGGTCTGGCATCTTGGCGACTTCGCGCGCCACGGCAAAGCAGGCGGGGAGGCACTTCTGTCGCGCCTCAATGGGCGCAAGAACCTGATCATTGGCAACAATGACCCGGACGAAACGACCGCCGCCGACGGATGGGCCAGTATTCAGCATTACGCGGAACTCAGGTTCAATGGGGTGCTTCTCATCCTGTGCCACTATCCGTTCCGCACCTGGAATCAGATGGGCAAGAAGTCGATCAATTTGCACGGTCACTCGCATGGGAAGCTTAAGCCGCTTCCACGCCAGTACGACGTTGGCGTAGATGCTTGGAACTTTCGGCCGGTCCCGCTTCCAGCATTGATCCAAAAAGGCGGTGCCCGGGCGCAAGCTTCGCTAGCTTAAAGTAGGTCAGCCGGCCAGCGAGAGCATCAGGGGCGGCCGTTCTTTTGGACCGCGCTAACCGAACACCCGAGTCCTTCATCATCGACGGCGAGATGATCACGCGGGATCCCGACGGACGGCCGAACTTCCATGCCATCCATTCGCGCATGACCTGGAACGCCCAGGCTCGCCTTCGTCGCTTTCGACCTTCTCTCCTCAACGGCGAGCACATTCGTGCTCTGCCGCTGATCGAGCGCAAGGCGAGGCACTGGAAACTGATCAAACCGTAAGACGGGGCGCTCACACGGCGCGATCCGGCGCGAAGACCGAGATCGCCTTTGGGTGAACCTTGAAATGGGCCGGTGTCGACGTGACGATCTCGCCATCGGTGTTGACCGGCATCGCCTTCCGCGTCTCGATGTCGAACTCGACGCACCTGGCCGTGCGCACCTCACGCCATGCGCCATGCGTTCCAGAACGGAAAGAGCGGAGCATCAGCGCCAGCTTCCAGAGGTTCGTCATTTCCAAGCTATAGAGATCGAGATGTCCGTCATCGATCTCGGCCGTTTCTTCCACGACGTTGCCGCCGCCGTAGTGCCGACCGTTTCCAACCGCGATCTGGTAGGTTTCCACCTCGATCGCCGCGCCTTTCTCGATAATCTTCGCGTGAAACCGCGCGGCCCGGGTCAACACTTTCATCGCCGCCAGCGCATAGCCCAGCCTGCCGAAGCGCTTCTTCAGTGCGGGGTCAAGACCCTGCGCCAGTTCGGTGCTGAGTCCGATACTTGCGACATTGAAAAAGGCATGACCGTTGACCGTCCCGACATCGATCAGTCGGGTTCGGCCTCGCGCGATCACATCGGCGGCCTGCAGGAGATCCATCGGAATGTTGAGCGTACGAGCAAGGTCATTCGCCGTCCCCATAGGAATGATGCCCATCGGCAGGCCGCTTTCCATGATCGCCGTCGCCGCCGAGGACACCGAACCATCGCCACCGCACACGACCACAAGATCGGCCATATGGCGTAAGCGAACGATGTCTCGAGCGATTTCAGGCAACGCCTCGAACATCTCAACGGTGACGGAAAGCCGACCTCGCCCCAGCCGCTCCACAATTGGCGCGAGCATCTCCTGGCCGCGCCGAGCCTTGGGATTGAGGAGCAGCAACGCGCGCCTTTTGGCTGCTTCGCTCATTCAAAGATCGGTCCGACTGATCATGGCTCAACGCAAATAGGGTGGCTGCTTCCGGATTTCGACCGCAAACCGACGCGAAACGTCACACCTGCCCCGCCTATGGCGCGCGGTTTCTAAGCGACGGAGAGCGTAGCGCGCCTGCGGCGTCGGATAATTCGCGGGCAAAAGGTCCACATTGGCTATGGCGAAGCGCTTTCTTGAGAAGGCGGGCTGAAGCGATCCGCTTTTTGCAGTAGGACTCCCGAGGAGCGAGAGAGCCGCCTTGGCTAGTGAAGTTTGTCCTTGGAAGGTTTGGCGGCCGACTCGCTCAAGATTTCTTTAAGCGCTTGCTCCAGCTCCAGCCCGAGCCCGATAATGGGCTCGGGAATCGCAATCACGTCATTCCGGCCCGCCACCACTTGCGTCTCGGCCGAAAGCTCCGAGACTGCTTTACCGGCCGATTTCGATAGCAGTCGCGACAGGTGCTGCCGCTGCAATGCGTGAACCTCTTCCAACAGGCTCAGGAGCCTCAATGCATCCTCGATCGGCAGCCTGCTGGTTCTGAGGCAGGCAATCCGCTCGTGCTGACGTGCGATGTGCCGCTCGCCCTGTCGGACGTGGCGCCGCGCCATGCTGATGTGGTCGTGGAGAAGCATTGCCCACAACGCGAAATCCCCCGCGTCGTTCCGTTGTGGTTTTGAGGCGCAAATCACAAAGGTTAATGCAGCGAGTTTCTTGCCCGCTTACATGCAGCAAGGCCGCAGTCTGCTCAAGCTTGTCGGTGCCGGTCGGATGATGAGAAGGGAATCTGATGAAGGCAATGAAGAGGGAAAATCGTCGCCGCTTGCTGATCCAACTCCGCCAGCAGGAGATGCGCTATCTAGAGCTGATCGACCAGACGCGAGTGATGATTGCCAAGAGCTCCAGACTGGTCGAGCAATCCAGAAAACTCCTGTTGGTTCAGCGCAGCGGCGCATGCAAGACCAAGCCGGCAATTGTCAGTCTGCCGCCATCCCGACGGTATCGCGTTCGCTGTAGCGCAGACCGCTCGGGCTGACCCCGCGCTCGGGCGCGCTTATTATCCATCTAGGGAGGCGTACCGTCTTGCCGGCGAAGGGGTACGTCACCTTTTCGTCCCTCGAATGAAAGGCGACGAGATACGCTGGCCCGCCGAGCCGGAAATGACGGCAAAACCAAGCTCTGGTTCCCGCGTGGCTCCTCTGTCCACCCCTCGGGCGGGACTCTTTGCAACTCAGTGATTTTCGCTTAGCCGCATTGTCTGGCGCCAAGCGGCCTTCGAGCTTGGCCATGTTCAGCAGTGTTAATCTAAGCTTGTCGTTCGCCAGCTTGCGGCTAAGCTTGCAGTATTGGGGAAGACAGGGAAACAGATTTGCCTCGTCGATCGGTACGAGCCCATCTGCTTGGACTAATCGCAGCGGCCGTGTTGCCGGTCTGGCTGTTTGCTGCCTATCTGTTCGTTGCCTACGCCCTGCATGAGCAGTCTCGTATCGAGCAGGAGGCGCTTTGGATTGCTCGTCAGGTGTCGCTGGTCGTTGATGGCGAACTCGTCAATCTCAAGACCCTTCTGGAAGGGCTCTCCAAGTCGCCTGCTCTCGCCAATGATGATCTGCAGGCTTTTAGCAACGAGGCGAGCCGCCTCGTCCAGGGTACGGATCAGGTAATCACGCTGCGTGATCTCGGTGGCCGCGCCTTGGCAAGCACTCAATCCGCCAAGGGCTCCGAGCCTTCGGCCGAACCCCTGACGCCCGAGGAGCGCGAGCACCTGGATCTTGCTGGCGTGCTGGTCAGCAACGTGTTCGCCGCGCCGCGATCGAACGCATACCGGATCGCGGTCACCAGACAAGTGTCGGGCTCGAAAGGCCAGTCGTTGCTGCTTTCGATGTCGGTCCCGACGGAACGCATTCGCCTTGCTATGCTGCCCGCGGTCCCAGCGGGGTGGACGGTCGCTGTCGGTGATCGTGAGGGCAACTACGTTGCAAGGTCCAAGTTGCATGGTGAGGTGACCGGCAAGCCCGGTTTGCCGGAATATTTAGCAAAGGTTGTCGGCCGCTCCGGTACGTTCCGATCTCGCAATTTCGAAGGCACCACGCTGCTGGCCGGGTACTATCGATCGCCCTATTCGGACTGGTTCTACACCGCAAATGTTCCGCTCTCTGATGTTCAGGCACCTCTCTGGTGGTCTCTCGCACAGATTGGTGCAACAGGCCTAACAGCGCTGCTTTTTTCGCTCACTCTGGGCTACGTAGTCGGTAAAACCTTCACCAAGGCCACAGTCGATCTCGCCGCGCGCGCCGATGCGCTCGGCAAAGGGAGCGAGGTCAAACCTATGTCGACGTCTGTCGCCGAGTTCGACACGATTGCCCAAGCCATGATCAAAGCCGGCCGTGCAATCGCGGAACGCACGCGCGAGTTGGAAACCGTTCTGGATACGGCGCCGGTGGCGGTCTGGTTCACCTATGATCCGCAAGCGCGACAGGTGATCCGCAACCGGTTCGCGGCGGAACTGATGGGCCTGTCGACGGAGTCCCGGAGATCCTTTGGGACGCCCGACTTGGTGATCGAAACGCTGGCGTACAAAGACGGCCAGACCATCAGCCGGGAAGACCGTCCGCTGAGCAGAGCCATGCGCGGCGAGGAAACTGACAGTGAGGAATTCGCCTATACGCTGCCATCCGGGGTGCAACGTTACCTGCTTTCCAGCGCGCGGCCCGTCCGCGATGCGGCAGGCTCGGTAATAGGCGCTGTCCAGATCAGCCTCGACATCTCCGAGCGCAAACGGAGTGAGGAGCAGCGCCAACTGTTGATCAATGAACTAAACCACCGGGTCAAGAACACGCTGGCCGTAGTTCAGGCAATCGCGAGCCAGACCATGCGCAGCGCAACCAGCCTCGCGCTCGCAAAGGAGGCGCTTTCGGCCCGGCTGGTTTCGCTGGCACAAGCGCATGATATCCTCACCCGGGAGAATTGGAGCGGTGCCGATCTCAGCACGCTCATTGCCGCCTCGATCGACCCGCATGCCTCTCTCGATCGGTTCGATCTCACAGGCGAGCCGGTTTGGTTGCCCTCGAACGTGGCGCTTTCCTTCGCACTGGCCATTCATGAACTTACCACGAACGCCATCAAATATGGGGCGCTCTCCAATCCTACCGGATCGGTCTCGATCTCGTGGCGGTTGGAATACGCAGATGGGGGCCGAATTCTGGTCCTCGAATGGTGCGAGCAAGGCGGCCCGCCGGTCGTGCCTGGCAAACACGGCTTTGGTACGCAACTCCTGCAGCGAGTGTTCGACAGCGAAAGAACGGGCGGGGTTGAGCTGGTCTACGATCGCTCCGGGCTGCGTTGCATTTTTAAGGTGGGATTGGACCGCAGCAAGTAGCGTAAGTGCCGACGCAAACACCAGACGGCGACGAGACCCGCGACGTCTTTCAGCACTACCACCTAGGAAGGAATGGAGAGTTTGGCCCGGGAATTTAGGGGGTGCCTGTTCCGACAACTTCCAAACGTCTAATATGCCCAAATGCAGCGGTGTCGCATCGCCTTCGGTCCGTTCGTGCTCGATCCCGACATGGGGACGCTTCTTAAAGACCAGATCCCGATCACTGTTGGGCATCGTGGGCTGACGCTGCTTGCTGCGCTTACCGCACGGCCCGGTGAGATCCTGACGAAGGCCGAGCTGATGGACGCTGCCTGGCCGGGCACCGCCGTTGAGGAAGGCAACCTTACCGTCCAAATCGCGACGCTGAGAAAGGCACTCGGTCCGGCTGATAACGGCGGTGAGTGGATCGCCACAGTGCCTCGCCTCGGGTACCGCTTTACGGGGGCTGTCGAGCCGGTGGCGAGCGCGTCCTACGGAGCGATCCCACCGCCCGGCAAGCCGTCGATCGCGGTGCTGCCCTTTGTCAACTCGGGCGGCGATCCGGACCAGCAGTATCTCAGCGACGGCATAACCGAGGACATAATTACGGAGCTGGCCAGGTTCCGCTCCCTGCTCGTCATCGCACGCAATTCATCGTTTCAGTTCCGTCACCCCGCATTGGACACTGCCGAAGCCCACCGCAAGCTCGGAGTTCGCTACCTCGTCGCAGGCAGCATACGAAAGCTCGGTGATCGCATTCGGATCACCACACAATTGATTGATGCCGCCACCGGTACCCACCTTTGGGCCCAACGGTACGACCGGGCCCTCAACGACATCTTCGCATTGCAAGACGAGGTTGCGGCTCTTATCGCCTCGATGGTCGAAGGCCAAGCGGAGGCCGATTCTGCGAGCCGCAGCAGACGCAAGCGTCCGACCGATTGGGACGCATACGACTACTACCTGCAGGGGCGCGCGCACTTCTACCGATATGAACTGGATAAGGCCGAGCCCCTCTTCGCGCAGTGTATCAAGCTCGATTCGGCATTCGCTCAAGGTCACGCCTTCCTGGCGCAGGCCCTCGTCGGCAGATTTTGGTACGACAACGATCTGCGGACGCTACAGAAGGCCTGGGACGCCGCTCGAACGGCGCTCGCTCTCGACAGGAGCGATGGCGTCTGTCATCAGAGCATGGGGCTGGTGCTTACCCACATGCGCCAACACAGCGATGCGGGAGTGCATTTCGAGCGAGCGCGCTCGTTGAACCCGCTGGACGTGAACATAGCGGGGGATTACGCAAGCTGGCTCAACTACGGCGGACGGGCCGAGGCGGCGCTCAACGTGCTCGAAACAGCGCTCCTGCGCGACCCGGTACCACCGATGTGGATCTGGGAGGTGAAGGGTAGCTCCCTGTTCCTGCTTGGAAGGTACTCGGAAGCCGTCGGTTCGTATCAGAAGGCTGGCGACCAGTTCTTCGTCCATGCCTTCCTCGCAGCGTCGTACGCACATTTAGGCGAGGCGGAGAAGGCGCGCGCTGAAGTCGAGGAAGCACTGACCAGGAAACACGACCTGACTCTCCGGCTGATTTCAAATCTCCCGTTCGCCGACCATGTCGCCCTCGGGCTTTTCACATCAGGCTTCAGAAAGGCCGGTTTTCCCGCCTGAACGCACCCCAGGGAAGGCTATTTTCACACTCGGAGGGGTAGATGCTTTCCCATCTCAAATTTGAATGCGGGTGCACCTCGTGCGGCCCACAATAATGCATGCCGAACTATCTGTTCGAAGTCTTCCGAAATGGGCAAAGCCTCGGCGATGCTTGGGTCGACCTCGGCAACCTCACCGACCTGCGACGAGAAGCGCTGAAGGCGCTTCACGATATCGCCGCAGACGAAATCGCCTCAAGCGACTTGGATGAGACTGTGACCGTTGCCGTTCATGACGAAGCCGGCAGGCCGGTATATTCCGCAAGTCTCACCGTTTCGCAGCCGTTGCCCGCCTTCAACGGCTAGGAGTCGTGCGCTCATCCTCCAGCGGCAGGAACGCGCCCGGTCGCAGCGAAGCCGGGACTGGCAGTTTGATGAGGGGGAAAGACGGTAGTGGAAGAGAGCCTTTCCTGCTGCTGATCCTGATCTCGCCGCTCGCGGCCCTGCGCACGCGAGTGGCGTTCCTCTGCAGCATATTGGCTTGGAAGACCGACCAGCCGGTTGAGCCTGAAGCCGCACATTATTCACCGTGGTGATGAGTGTTTCTGCGTTTTCCAAATTGGACGCGTACAACCTTTTTGGGCGATGGGTCGTTCAGAACGCCTCTGCTCTCAACGCCACCAGCGAAGCAGGGCTGCGTGCCTGACGACCGATGGAGCAGACATCGATGCCTGTCGGGAACGCGCGATCGGGCCCACGCTGCAGCGGACCTCGATTGCGGGCTGGAGGCAGAAGGCACTGCTTGCCCAGGGAAGTTGAATAGGGAGTTGGTCGGCTCCCCTAAGAGTTGCCTTTCGACCAAGGAGCGATCGATGAAGTCGGCTTTCCGGTACCTGATGTTCGCCGCGGCCTTGCTGTCGCCAGCGGGAATGAATGCAGTCCAGGCAGCGGACGCTCAAATGCCACTCGCTGTTGCGAGGCCCCGGGAACCCTCCATCACCACGAGCACGTCCGAGACGACCGGCATGTCCCGGGTCAACGGCCAGAACGCTACGGTGCCCCATGTGAATGCGACGAAGCCTGGATTGCATGCCGTGTTGCTGCGGCTTGAGCCGCAGCAACACGGCATGCCGCTGTTGCACCTCGATTCCCGCTTCGCGACGATCCTGTCTGGAACCTTCTACGTTGCGCTTGACGACACATACGACGCAACC
>NZ_RZST01000016.1:0-35187 GCF_003997575.1 Mesorhizobium sp. M1A.F.Ca.IN.022.07.1.1 | reverse complement strand
GGGTGTGGCGACCGCCAGCACGATCCACATCAAAAGCAACAAGCCGAGCAGCGTCAGCCCGAACAGGGCGTTGTAATTGCGCTTCGGCTTTTCGGCGGGGATCGCCTCGGTGCTCATTTTTGTCCTCCCGTCTTTTCTTGTTTCTCGGCCAGCGCTTGGCCCAAAATGTCCTCATGGCTGGCGGTGCGGAAGCCATGCGTGGCGACCAGCTTGCCGCGGCGGAACACATGCAGCGTGTCGGCGAGCTCGTAGACTTCCGGCAGGTAGGACGAGATCAGGATGATGCCGGCGCCCTTGGACAGAAGCGTCGAGAACAGCCGGTAAATCTCGGCCTTGGTGCCGAGATCGACGCCGACCGTCGGCTCGTCGAAGATGAACAGCTTGGCGCCATGCGCCAGCCATTTGCCGATGACGATCTTCTGCTGGTTGCCGCCCGACAGGCTGGAGGCCAGCGCGTGGCGGGTCGGCGTCTTGATCCTGAGATCGGCTATCTGGCGATCGGCCTCGGCCTTCTCGCGCGAGCCTGAGATCAGAAGATTGCTCGAGATGCGCTTGTAGATCGGCAGGTTCAGATTCGTGCCGACCGGCAGGTTGAGGCAGAGGCCTTGGTCGCGGCGGCTTTCGGGGGCGAGGGCCATGCCGAGCCTTATCGCGTCATGCTCGGAGTTGACTTGCACCTCCTTGCCTTGCCACAGGATCTGACCGGCCGACTTCCTGTGGCGGCCGTAAAGCGTGGTGACGAACTCGCTGCGGCCGGCTCCGATCAAGCCGTAAAGTCCGACGATCTCGCCCGCGCGGACAGTCACCGAGACGTTCTCGAAACCCTTGCCGGAGAGATTCCGAGTCTCGACGATCGTCGCGCCCGGCGTGAAATGCTCCTTGTGGTAGATCTGCTCGATCGAGCGGTTGATCATCAGCTTGACCAGTTCCGGCTCGCTGGTCTCGGCTATGTTGCGCGTGCCGACGAGGGTGCCGTCGCGCAGCACCGAAACACGGTCGGCAAGCTCGAACACCTCCTCCATGCGGTGGCTGATATAGATGATGGTGACGCCTTCGCCTTTCAGACGGCGGATCAGCTTGAACAGCTGGTCGGCCTCCTTGCGGGTGAGGTAGGCGGTCGGCTCGTCGAAGATGAGGAACTTTGTCCCGCGTACCGTGGCGCGGGCGGCGGCGATCAGCTGCTGCTGGCCGATGGTGAGGTCGCCCAGCATGACATGCGCGGGCAGGTCGAAGCCGAGCCCATCGATGATCTTCTGCGCTTCTTTCACCATGGCGCGCTGCTGCAACAGACCGAAGCGGGAATTCTCCTCGCCGAGGAACATGTTGGCGGCGACGGTGAGGTGGCGGCAAAGCACGACCTCCTGGTGGACGGCATTGATGCCGAGCGCCATCGCCTCGTGCGGCGTGGCCAGCGCCTCGGGTTTACCTTCCCAGACGACTTCGCCGGAGGTGCGCGGCATGACGCCGGTTAAAAGCTTTATCAGCGTCGATTTGCCGGCGCCGTTCTCGCCGACGATGGCGTGGATCTCGCCCGACTTGAAGGCAAGGTCCACCGGCTTCAGCGCATGCGTGCCGGGATAGCGCTTTTCCAGGCCTTTCAACTCGAGGATGGTCCTGCCCGGTTTCAGCGTGGGGGGCGGGTGCAGTTCCTGCGCCGTCGACGTCATAACAATCCTCCCAGATTGATCCAACCGTTGGATACGCAGCGATGCGTCTGGCGCGCATCTAGAAGGCAGAGCCTAAAGTAAGCCGGCGGATTTCCAAACTGTCCGCGGCGATGTTTCCGGGGCGGCGAAGCCCCGGAAACGAATGTCGCGAAGATCAGTTGAGCTTCGGGTTGAGCAGCGCGTCGATCTTCGGATCCTTCATGTTGTCCTTGGTCACGAGATTGGCGCCGGTGTCGACATTGGCCTCGACCTTCTCGCCCTTCGAGGCGGCTAAGGCGGTCTTGATGCCGTCGTAGCCCATCCGGTATGGATCCTGGACGACGAGGCCGGAGATGACGCCGTCGTTGAGGAACTTGATCAGCTTCTCGTCGCTGTCGAAACCGATCAGCGCCACCTTGCCGGCGAGGTTGTTCTCGGCGATCGCCTGGCCAACGCCCTGCGCCATGATCAGGTTCGAGGCGAAGATGCCCTTGAGGTCCGGATTGGCGGTGATCAGGTCGGTCGCGATGTTGAGGCCGGTGGTGGCCTGACCGTCGGCATATTTGTCGGCGACCAGTTCGAGGCCGGGATATTTCGCCTTGAGCTGTTCCTTGAACCCTTGCGCGCGCTGCTCGAGCGAGCCGGCGCCGGGCAGCGCGGTGATCAGCGCAACCTTGCCCTCGACTTTGCCGCCATTGGCGGCGCCGATCGCGGCAGCGAGACCGTCAGCCGCGACACGGCCGCCCTGGACGTTGTCGGTGGTGAGGAAGGAGGTGAAGGCCTTGGATTCGGCGCTGGAGTCGATGCCGATGACCTTGACCTTGGTCGCCGCCTCGTCGATCGGCTTGCCGAGCGCCTTGGCCTCGGTCGGCGCGATCACGATCGCGGCCGGATTGCCGGCGACGGCGTTCTCGAGGATCGAGATCTGACCGTTGACGTCGGTTTCGGCCTGGGCGCCGAGCTCCGGCACGTTGATGCCGAGATCCTTGCCGGCCTTGCGGGCGCCGGCCAGCACGATTTGCCAGTAGAACGAAGTCGTGTCCTTGACGATGATTGGGATGGTCACGTCGGCCGCCGAGGCGGGTGCCGAATGCATCGCACCGGCGAGCATTGAGGCGGCGGCTAAAGCCACGAAGGCGCGGCGGTTGAGAAGGCTGGTTACGAATTTCATTAGGTTCCTCCCTAAAATCGCCCGGTGAAGGTTCGGAAGCTCCATCTGGATAGGCGCAAGCCAAACAGAACTTTATCAATAAAAAACATTTGCTCGATTTTGATAGTGCATTGCCCTGATCGATGCAAGCGGTGTCTCATGCCGTTTGCGTGATGGCGTGGCAGCTGATCGGTCTGCTGGATCTCCGCATCTCAGCCAAGCTGCTGGACGATCGTATAAGGATCGTATTTGGCAAATTCCGCCGCCGCTACCTTGACATCCAGCAGTTCGAGATTGCGCGTCAGATTAGCGGGCTTGGCGGTGCCGGTCAGCACCGAGGCAACGACAGGCTCGTGCAGAGGGAATTGGAACGCGGCAGCGGCCAGCGGATAGCCACCTCCGATGGCGATGCGCTCCATTGCGCTGACGCGGTCGAGAATATCCTTGCTCGCCGGCAGATAGTCGAAATGCGCGCCATGCACCGGTCCCGTCGCCAATATGCCCGAGTTGAAGACGCCGCCGATGATCAGCGAGGTCCGCCGCTCGCGGCAAAGCGGCAGCAGGTCGGCCTCGGCGCTGCGATCAAGCAGCGAATAGCGGCTGGCGAGCAGGATGCAGTCGAGCGGCGCGCGGCGAAGCACGTCAAGGCAGATCTGGACCTCGTTGACGCCAAGACCGTAGGCGGAAATCGTGCCGGACGATTTCAGCTCCTCCAGCGCCTTCAGCCCGCCGTCCATCAGCTGACGGAAATGCAGCTTCGTCTTCTCGACGCCATGCGTGTAGACGCCGATGTCGTGGACGAACAGGATGTCGATCTTGTTGAGGCCGAGCCGCGCGTAGGAAAAATCCACTGAGCGCATGATGCCGTCATAGGAATAGTCGTAGTCGAGCGCGAAGGGTAGCGGATCGACATAGGAGTGATCGGGAACCTGGTCCTCCGGCACCGGCCGGAACAGGCGGCCGACCTTGGTCGAGAGCACATAGGAGGAGCGCGGCTTCTCACGCAGGAAATCGCCTGTGCGCCGCTCCGACAGGCCGAAGCCGTAGAAGGGCGCGGTGTCGAAGTAACGCAGCCCGCCGTCCCAGGCCGCTTGCAGCGTTTCCATTGCGGGCTCGCGCGGACAGGCGCGATAAAGGCCGCCGATGGCGGCGCCGCCGAAGCTGACTTCGGTGACTTCGAGCGCGGTCGCGCCGATCCGGCGTTTGTTCATCAAAGCCTCCCTTTGCCGTTCGACCGGCGGTCGTTTCGACTATTTAGAGCGTCGCGCCGAGATGCCAGGGCACGAACTCGTTGTCGCCGTAGCCGAACGCCTCGCTCTTGGTCTTGCGTCCGGACGCCGTCTCGATGATCAGCTCGAAGATCTCGCGGCCCATGCCGGCGATCGTCTTCTCGCCGGAAGCGATGACACCGCAATTGACGTCCATGTCCTCTTCCATCTGGTGGTACATGGTCGAGTTCGTGGCGACCTTGATCGACGGCGTCGGACGGCAGCCGAAGCAGGAGCCGCGGCCGGTGGTGAAGACGATGACATTGGCGCCGCCGGCCACCTGGCCGGTGGCCGAGACCGGATCGTAGCCGGGCGTGTCCATGAACACCAAGCCGCTGCCGCTGACCTTCTCGGCGTAACCGAAGACGCCGTTGAGCGGCGTCTGACCGCCCTTGGCAACAGCACCCAGCGATTTCTCCAGGATCGTGGTCAGGCCGCCGCGCTTGTTGCCCGGCGAGGGATTGTTGTCGATCGAGGCGCCGTGCTTGGCTGTATGGTCCTCCCACCATTTCACAAAGCCGTCGAGCTTGGCTGCGATCTCGGGCGAGGCGGCGCGATAGGCAAGCAGATGCTCGGCGCCGTAGATCTCGGTCGTCTCGGACAGGATGCCGATGCCGCCGCAGCCGGCCAGAATATCGACCGCCGCCCCCAGCGCCGGATTGGCGGTGATGCCGGACATGCCGTCCGAGCCGCCGCATTGCAGGCCGACGACGATTTCGCTGACCGGGATCGGTTCGCGCTGCAACTGGCCGACCTCCTCGGCGATCTCGGCCAGCACGCCCATCGCCCGCTCGACGGATTTGCGCGAGCCGCCGGCCTCCTGGATGTTGAAGTGCCGCTTTCCCGCCGCGACGCCCTTTTGGCCATAAAGGGTGAGCTGGTTGACCTCGCAGCCCAGACCGACCATCAGCACGCCGCCGAAATTCGGGTGGCGAGCATAGCCGGCCAGCGTGCGGTGCAGCACCATCATGCCGTCGCCGGTGGCGCTCATGCCGCAGCCCTGGCCGTGGACGATGGGCACGAAACCGTCGATGCCGGGATATTTCGGCAAAAGCGTGCGATTGGCCTCGTCGGCGATCGCATGGCAGACGGTGGACGAGCAATTGACGCTGGCGATGATGCCGATGAAGTTGCGCGTTCCGGCGCGACCATCGGCGCGGCGATAGCCCATGAAGGTGCGCTTGCGGTCCGCTTCGGTGGCGTGCTCGGCCTCGCTCGGCGGCACCACCGGCAGGCGGCCACTCTCGAACACCAGATTGTGCGAGTGGACGTGCTCGCCCGGCGCGATGGCTTGAGTGGCGCGGCCGATCGCCTGCGCATATTTCACCCCCGCTTCGCCCGCCGCGATCGGCTTGATCGCCACCTTGTGCCCAGGGTCGATCGCCGCCACCGCAACCGCGCCGCCGGGCAGCGCCGCACCGATCTCGATGCGGCCATTGGCGACCGCGACATTGTCGGCGGGGGAAAGAAGAATGGTGCTTGCGGCGTTCACGGGCGGCTGTCCTGGGTAAACCTGGGAGTGTGGGCGGATTGACATGCGCCCGTTTGAGGATAATGTCTTTTATCGTGAAAAAACATTTTTGCGTCAATTGTTTTTTCATCGCGCGCCGCGCCCTTGGGTGCGTGGCCGCCCGTTAGATAAAGCCGGCGAAATTCGTTCCGCATTTCGGAGGCTTGCGCTAGGAACACCGATCATATTGCGCTTCCGGCCGGCTGCCGCAAGCGTTGGGGATACGGGCATGTCGAAGAGCAACAACGTCTACAAGGACGCCTTCAACCGCGGACTGCGGCTGCTCGACGAAACCAGGAGCCTGCCGTCCGAGCCCGAGCTCGGAACGCTGCTCGGCGTCAGCCGCACCACGGTGCGCAGCATTCTTTCGCGCATGGAAGAAACCGGGCTGATCGCCTGGAACAAGCGCAACAAAACGGTGCTGCGGGCGCCGAAGGCGGAAGATTTCTTCCCCGAGGAAGAGACCGACTCGCTGGCCGAGATCATCGAGCGCTCCTTCATGCGCCGGCTGCTCGCCGGCGGCGCGGAAGCGGGCATGCAGATCAACGAGCTCGAGCTGGCGCGCGAGATCGGCGTCGGCACCACCAGCGTGCGCGAATTCCTGATCCGCTTCTCGCGCTTCGGCCTGATCGAGAAGCGGCGCAACAGCCATTGGGTGCTCAAGGGCTTCACCCGCGCTTTCGCGCTTGAGCTGACCGAGATCCGCGAGATGTTCGAGCTGCGTTCGGCGGCTGCCTTCGTCGCGCTGCCGCAGGATAGCGCGGTCTGGGCCGATCTCGACCGGCTGGAGATCGAACATCGCCAACTGGCGAGCGAGATCGCGACGCGCTTCAACGAATTCTCCGAGCTCGATGAGCGCTTCCACCGGCTGATCCACCGCGCCTCGCACAACCGCTTCATCGTCGATTTCTACGATGTGATCGCGATGATCTTCCACTACCACTACCAATGGAACAAGGCGCAGGAACGCGAGCGCAACGAGGTCGCAGTCCAGGAGCATCTGGCCTATATCGCGGCGCTGAAATCGCGCGATCCCGCCAAGGTGGACGCCGCCTGCCGCAAGCACCTGAAGTCGGCGCGCCAGACGCTGTTGAGCTCAATTCCGGAAGGGCGGCAGGTGCAGCCCGCCTGATCAGGCGCGTCGCGCCGCGTTGCCGCAGCCCGGTTTTGACGATTTTCCGGCCGCCGCCCCCATGCTAGGCTCGGTGGAATTGCTGGAAAGAGGCAGGTCATTTGGATATCCGGCTGAGACGATGGAGCATGCCGACCGCGTTCGTCGCGGCGCTGCTGCTGTTGCTTCAGTCGGCGCTTGGCGCCTTCGCCTTTGGCGCTCCTTCGCAGCTTGATGCCTTCGGCAACGTCATCTGCACCCATGACGGGGCGGTCAAGCTTCCGGGCGGCGATCCGCACCGGCAGCATATGCCGGCTTGCTGCTTGGCTGGCTGCAGCCTGGTTTCGCCGGCGCATCTGCCGCCGCCGGATACCCGTGCGCCCGTCAGGGTGCTGGTGTTCGACGCGGTCGCTTTCCCGCCTTTCGCCTTTCGGCATCTCGATTTTGCCCGCGACCGCTCTCCGGCCAATCCGCGCGCGCCGCCGGCCGCAGTCTGACAAAAACCCGCGAAACCCTTTCGCAGGCGCATTCATCCAAGATCAGACTGCTCGCGGCCGGATCACGGCGCGATCTCATACTCATGGAGCAACCATGTCCAATCTTCTTCCCGCCGCGCGAGCGCAAGCTCGTCCGCGCGGTTTCGAACGGCTCGGCCTTGCCGTGTTCGCTCTTCTTCTGTTCGCATGCGTTCCCGGCGCCCAGGCGCATGAATTCAAGGCCGGTGACCTGGAAGTCGGGCACCCGTGGTCCCGCGCAACGCCGCCCGGCGCCAAGGTGGCCGGCGGCTATTTCACCGTCACCAACAAGGGCGGCTCGCCCGACCGGCTGCTGTCGATTTCCTCCGACATCTCCGACAAGGCCGAATTGCATGAGATGAGTGTCAAGGACGGCGTCATGACTATGCGGCCGGTGAGCGGCGGGCTCGTGATCCCGGCCGGCGGCAAGGTCGCACTGAAGCCGGGTGGCTATCACCTGATGTTCATCGGCCTGAAGCGACAGCCCAAGCAGGGCGAGAAATTCCCGGCCACGCTGACCTTCGAGAAGGCCGGCAGCGTCAAAGTCGAGTTCGCCGTCGAGGGCATGGGCGAGATGGGCAGCATGGACGATCACGCCGAGTGATCATTTCGAAATTAGAGGGACAATTCATGAAGAAGTATCTTTTGGCGGTGGGCGCGGTTCTGGCGCTCGGGACAAACGCCGCGCTTGCGCACATCACGCTCGAAACCCAGGAAGCGGCCGTCGGCTCGACCTATAAGGCCGTCCTGCGCGTGCCGCATGGCTGCGAGGGCAAGGCGACGACCGCGGTGCGCGTGCAGATTCCGGAAGGCGTCATTTCGGTCAAGCCGATGCCAAAGCCCGGCTGGACGCTGCAGACCAAGAAAGGCCGATACGAGAAATCCTACCAGCTCTATGGCGAGACGCTGACCACCGGCGTCAAGGAAGTCGACTGGAGCGGCGGCAACCTGCCGGACGAATTCTATGACGAGTTCATTTTCCGTGCTTCGCTCGCCGCCGATCTTCCGGCCGGCCAGATGCTCTATTTCCCGGTGGTCCAGGAATGCGGCGATGCCGCCGATCGCTGGATCGAGATTCCGGCGGCGGGACAGGATGAGGATGCACTGGAAAATCCGGCGCCCGGCATCAAATTGCTGCCGAAGAAATGATCTCTCGATGGCGCGTCCCATTCGGGCGCGCCGTCCCTTCTCGAAAGACCGCATGAACGCAGCAGCAACTTTCCCAATCCGCCTGACGGGCATGCGCATCGGGCCAGTCGCCAGCGGCCTGTTCGCGGCTTTCGTACTCGTGCTGCTGCTGGTGCTTCCCGGCCGCGCCCTCGCGCATGCGGCCTTGGTCGCGACCGATCCGCCCGATGGTGCGGTGCTGTCGCAGAGTCCCGCGCGGTTCTCGCTGACCTTCAGCGAGCCGGTTTCGCCCCTGGTGCTCACTCTGGTGCGGCCGGACGGCACGCAACTTTCGCTGACCTCCTTCCGGCTCAACGATCAGACCGTCGAGATCGATAATCCGGAAAGGCTCGAATCCGGCACGCATGTGCTGAGCTGGCGGGTGATTTCGGAGGACGGCCATCCGGTCGGCGGCTCGGCGCTGTTTTCCGTCGGCGCGCCAAGTGCTGCGCCGGTAGCGGGCGAAGCCGTCGATTTGGCGCTGCGCACGGCAATCTGGATGGGTAAGCTCCTTCTCTATGCCGGGCTGTTCCTCGGCGCCGGCGGCGCCTTCGCGCTCGCCTGGCTCGCGGGAGACTGTCGCTGGGGCCAGGGTTTCGTTATCGGCGCTCTTCTGTGCGGACTGGCCGCCGCCCCGTTCTCGCTCGGATTTCAGGGGTTGGACGCGCTCGGCGCGCCGCTCGCCCGGTTTGCGGCGCCCATCGTGTGGGAGACCGCGCTTGCCACCAGCTTCGGCTGGACGGTGCTTGCCGCCCTGATTGCACTCGGCCTTGCCTTGCTGTCCCTCGCCGGACCGCGCGCTCTTGGCAAGCTGCTTGCGCTCGCCGGGCTCGTCGGTGTGGGCACGGCGCTTGCGGCAAGCGGCCACGCCAGTGCCGCCGAGCCGCAATGGCTGACGCGGCCGCTGGTTTTCCTGCATGGCACAGCCATCGCCTTCTGGAGCGGCGCGCTCGCACCGCTCGGCCTTGCGTTGCGTTGTCAGCCGGCGAAGGCCAAAATCTTCTTGCGCCGGTTTTCGCGCGCGATCCTCCCCGTGGTTGCCGTGCTTGCGATAAGCGGCATCGTGCTGGCGATCATCCAAGTGCGCGAACCGGCAGCGCTGATCAACACCGCCTATGGCCGCCTGCTGCTGCTGAAACTGGCCCTGCTTTTGTTCCTGTTCACCCTTGCCTCCGTGAACCGATGGACGCTGACCGCGCCGGCCGAAACGGGCGACACGGAAGTGCAGCGGCGGCTGGTGCGTTCGATCGGCATCGAGACGCTGATCGTGCTTGCCATCTTCGGCGTCGCCGCCGGCTGGCGCTTCACGCCGCCGCCACGCGCGCTGGCGATCGCCGCAGCGCAGCCGGCCTCGATCCACATCCACACCCTGCAGGGGATGGCCGATCTCAGCATCACGCCCGGCCATGCCGGCCAGGTTGCCGCCTCGATGGTGATCATGACCGGCGATTTCGGCCCGATGGATGCCAAGCAGGTGACCCTGGTGCTGTCGAAGCCGGATTCCGGCATCGAGCCGATCAAGCGGCCGGCGACGAAACGCGGCGACGGCACCTGGCGCGTCGACGATCTCGTCATCCCGCTGCCCGGCCGCTGGAACGCTCGGCTCGACATCCTGGTTTCCGATTTCGAGATGGTGAAGATTGAAGCGCCAATTGATATCAGAGCCGACTGACCTGGGCCGCGACACAATTCGGCGAGGCGGTTGACGCCGTCGCGAAGGCCCGTCAATCATCCGTCCAAAGCGCGGCTTCAACAAAAGTTCGAAAGCAGGGAAGAAACGATGGAAAAAGCCGAAATCGGCCTGATCGGCCTTGGCACGATGGGCTCCAACCTGGCGCTCAACATCGCCGAGCATGGGCACCGCATCGCCGTGTTCAACCGCACCGGTTCGCGCACCGACGCCTTCGTCGAGAGCGCAGGCGCGCTCAGGGACATGGTTGTGCCCTGCTACAGCCTGGAGGAACTCGCCGCAGCGATCCGGCCGCCTCGGCCGATCATCATCATGGTGCTGGCCGGCAAGCCGGTCGACGAGCAGATATCGGCGCTGCGCGGCGTGCTCTCCGACAACGACATCGTCATCGATGCCGGCAATGCCAATTTCCGCGACACGATGCGGCGCTTCTCCGAGCTGTCGGGCTCCGGCCTGACCTTCATCGGCATGGGCGTCTCGGGCGGCGAGGAGGGCGCGCGCCACGGGCCGTCAATAATGGTCGGGGGCACGGAAGACTCCTGGAAGCGCGTCGAGAGGGTGCTGACGGCGATTTGCGCCAAGTTCAAGGACGAGCCTTGCGCCGCCTGGCTCGGCACCGACGGCGCCGGACATTTCGTCAAGACCATCCACAACGGCATCGAATATGCCGACATGCAGATGATCGCCGAGATCTACGGCATACTGCGCGACGGTCTCGGCATGGAGCCGAAAGAGATCGGCAGGGTCTTCGACGGCTGGAACAAGGGCAGGCTCAACTCCTACCTGATCGAGATCACCGCCAAGGTTCTCGCAGCCGACGATCCCAAGACCGGCAGGCCGGTGGTCGACATCATCCTCGATCGCGCCGGCCAGAAGGGCACCGGCAAATGGTCGATCATCGAAGCGCAGCAGCTCGGCATTCCGGCGACGGCCATCGAGGCTGCCGTCGCGGCGCGCGTGCTGTCGTCGATCAAGGACGAACGGCAGGCGGCGGAAAAGGCCTACGGCAATATCGGCGTCGAGAAGATTTCCGGCGACAAGGCGGCGCTGCTGAAGGATCTCGAGCTGGCGCTGTTCGCCGGCAAGATCGCGGCTTACGCGCAAGGTTTTGCTGTGATGAGCGGCGCCTCAAAGGAATTCAACTGGAGCCTGCCGATGCCCACCATCGCCAACATATGGCGTGCCGGCTGCATCATCCGCTCGCAGATACTGGACACAATGGCGGAGGCCTTCGGCTCAGGCGGCGCCTCGACCAATCTCCTGATGGCGCCGGCCTTCATCGCCATGATGAAGGAGGCGCATCCGTCGCTCAGGCGCATCGTCGCGCGGGCCTCCGAAGCCGGCTCGCCGGTGCCGGCGCTGTCCTCGGCGCTCGCCTATTTCGACAGCTATCGCCAGGGCCGCGGCACCTCGAACCTGATCCAGGCGCAGCGCGATTTCTTCGGCGCGCACGGCTTCGAGCGCATCGGCGAGGAGGGGGCGTTCCATGGGCCGTGGGGAAGCGGCGCCGCCTAGAGTCAGGTTAGGCCAGCGTGCAAAGGGCGGCTTCCTGCGCTCCCGGTCCTACTCAAGGACGCTTCCAGTTCTCGGAAGCCGCCGACTCGGCCTGACCTGACTCTCAACTCGCGCCAGTCAACCCCGATAGGGCAGGACCTCGCTCGGTTTGCTCAGCGATTGCAGTGAGCCAGGTTCCTTGCCGCCGATCCAGCCGAGCACAGCGCGGGCAAGCTCGGAGCCGGCGAGCCGGAAATTCTCGTTCACGACCAGCAGTTCGCGCCGGAACAAATGCAGCACTTCCGAGGACTGTTTCGACACCACGTCGACATCGCGGCCGAGTTTCAGGCCGGCGTCCTCGATGCCTGCAACAACGGCGAGCGTGGCGGCGGCGGCGCTGCTGACGATGCCGTCCGGACGGCTCTCGCGGAGCATGAGCTGCGCAGTTCGCATCCTGATCTGCTCGATCGTGTGGTCGATGGAGACGGTGTTGAACGGCACCTCGCTGGCGCCGACTTCGCTCAGCGCATCGGCAAAACCGTTCACCGTGTGGTCGTAATAGGTGAGGCCGACCGGCGGCGTCACCAGAGCCAGCCGGCGCCGGCCCATGCCGGCGAGATGGCGGACCGCCTCGCCGGCGAAAGCATAGTTGTCGAAGTCGTGATAGGGATGCACCAGCCCCATGTCGGTGCGGCCATGCGTGGCAAATGGGATGCCGCGTTCCAGCATATAGCGGGCGCGCGGGTCGTTGGGCTGCGTGCGTGAAATGATAACGCCATCGGCGGAGCCCGTCTCCACCAGATAGCGCACCGGATCCAGCGGGTCCTGCGAGCGCGAATAGGGCGTGACGATCAGGTGATAGGGCGTGTCGGCGATCACCTCGGTGACGCCGTAGATGATGTCCGAGACGAAGCTCATCAGCTCGTGCTCGGTGTTGAGCACCAGGCTAATGACGTTGGTCTTGCCCGTCCTCAGCCTCACGCCGGCGCGGTTCGGGCGATAGCCGATCTGCTTGGCGACGAGCTGCACGCGCCGCCTGGTCTCGGCGCCGATCTCCGGCGCGTCCTTCAAAGCGCGCGAGACGGTGGTGACGCCGAGCCCGGTCATGAAGGCAAGCGTCTTCAGCGTCGGCCGTTCCTTAGCCGACGTGTCGTCGTCCTTCTCGTTTGCTCGTCTGTCCATTCGTCCCGCCCGTCAGGCGCATAGCAGCCGCGAAGCCGGCCGGCAATCGCGCCCATCGCATTTGCGCGGCCTTCAGCCCGTGACACGGTGCAATATACTGAAACGTTACAGATTGCCAACGCCCGTGATCAATGGGCAGGCCGCACTCGTTGCGGTCAGCGCCGGAGGGGGGTGGACTGAAAGCCACTGGGATCATAAACACATCTCGATTTACCTCTGCTTTTGCATCGATTGGCCGCACCATCGACTCCCCGGCAGGCCTTTGGAGAGGATTTTGTTCGCGCCTCGAAGAAATCTCATGCCGTCCCATTCGAGGGGTTGCCTATATCGGGCATTTGCCGTATCGAAAATCTGTAACGTTTCAGATTCTGGGAGGAACCGAAATGCGATACAAATTCCTGACTGCCGCGTTCGCCGCGACGGCCGCGCTGAATTTCGCCGGACCGGCGGCCGCGACCGATCTCGAAGTCACCCATTGGTGGACTTCGGGCGGCGAGGCGGCGGCAGTGGCTGAACTTGCCAAGGCGTTCGACGCGACCGGCAATCACTGGGTCGACGGCGCCATCGCCGGTTCCGGCGGCACGGCGCGGCCGATCATGATCAGCCGCATCACCGGCGGCGATCCGATGGGCGCCACCCAGTTCAACCACGGCCGGCAGGCGGAGGAGCTCGTCCAGGCCGGGCTGATGCGCGACCTCACCGATCTCGCCACCAAGGAAAAGTGGACGGAAATCGTGCGGCCGAAGAGCCTGCTCGACTCGTGCACCATCGGCGGCAAGATCTATTGCGTGCCGGTCAACATCCATTCCTGGCAGTGGCTGTGGCTGTCGAACGAAGCCTTCCAGAAGGCCGGCGTGCCGATGCCGAAGGACTGGAATGAATTCGTGGCGGCTGCGCCGGCGCTGGAAAAGGCCGGCATCATCCCGCTCGCGGTCGGCGGGCAGCCCTGGCAGGCGTCCGGCGCCTTCGACGTGCTGCTTGCCGCCGTCGGCGGCACCGACGCCTTCCTCAAGGTCTACAAGGATAAGGACGCCAAATTCGCAAGCGGTCCCGAAATCGCCAAGGTGTTCAAGGCCGCCGACGACGCCCGCAAGATGGCCAAGAACACCAATGTGCAGGACTGGAACCAGGCGACCAATCTGGTCATCACCGGCAAGGCCGGCGGCCAGATCATGGGCGATTGGGCGCAGGGCGAGTTCCAGGTCGCCGGCAAGACCGCCGGCAAGGACTACACCTGCCTGCCCGGTCTCGGCCTGAACGAGGTCATCGCCACCGGCGGCGACGCGTTCTACTTCCCGCTGCTCAAGGATGCCGACAAGGCCAAGGCTCAGGAAGTTCTGGCCGAGACGCTGCTCGACCCGAAGACCCAGGTCGCCTTCAATCTCAAGAAGGGCTCGCTTCCGGTGCGCGGCGACGTCGACCTCAACACGGCGAACGACTGCATGAAGAAGGGCCTCGCCATCCTCGCGAAAGGCGCGGTGATCCCGTGGACCGACCAGCTCTTGTCGCAGGACAGCCAGAAGCAGAAGGAGGATCTGTTCTCCGAATTCTTCGCCAAGCCCGACATGACGCTCGAAGAGGCGCAGAAGCGCTTCGCCGACATCATCGCGTCGGCAGACTGATCAACGGCGCCCCCGCCAGCTCCCGGCCCCCGCCTATCCGGGGTCGGGGGCGTGATGCCCTCATTGTCCCAGCCCGGCTGCCGAGATGAGCAACAGCGAACGCCCCAACCAGCTTTTACGCAACCTCAACGCCAAGGTCGCATCGATCCCGATGATCCTGACCGCGCTGGTCGTCTTCGTCGGCGGCACGGCCTGGACGGTGCTCTATTCCTTCACCAATTCGAAGCTCTTGCCGCGGCTGAACTTCGTCGGCCTCGACCAATATTACCGGCTATGGGCGACGCCGCGCTGGCTGGTGTCGATCGAGAACCTTTTGATCTACGGCGTGATCTCGCTGGTGTTCTCGCTGGTGATCGGCTTCATCCTCGCGGCATTGCTCGATCAGAAGATCCGCTTCGAGGACACGTTTCGCACGATCTTCCTCTATCCTTTCGCACTTTCTTTTATCGTCACCGGGCTGGTCTGGCAGTGGCTGCTCAATCCCGATTTCGGCATCCAGCGCGTCGTGCGCGACCTCGGCTGGACGAGCTTCAGCTTCGATCCGCTCTACAATTCCAGCATCGTCATCTACGGCATTTCGATCGCGGCGCTCTGGCAAGGCACGGGACTGATCATGTGCCTGATGCTCGCCGGCCTGCGCGGCATCGACGAGGACATCTGGAAGGCCGCACGGGTTGACGGCATACCGATGTGGAAGACCTATGTCTTCATCATCATTCCGATGATGCGGCCGGTCTTTATCACCACCTTGGTGATCATCGCCGCCGGCATCGTCAAGGTCTACGACCTTGTGGTGGCGCAGACCAGCGGCGGTCCGGGCATCGCTTCCGAAGTGCCGGCGAAATACGTCTACGACTACATGTTTTTCGCCCAGAATCTCGGCCAGGGCTTTGCCGCCTCGACCATGATGCTGCTCTCGGTGGTAATCGTCATCGTGCCTTGGGCCTATCTCGAATTCGGAGGCAAAAAGCATGGCTGAAGCTGCTGCCTCCATGTCCGGTGATGCTCTTCGGCGCGAAGCCGTGTCGCGCGATGCATCGGGGCCGAGCGGAACGAAGCCGCGGCACGTGCTCTCGCGTCGCAACATCTTCCTCTACGGCACGCTGATCGTCGTGGCGCTCTATTATCTGCTGCCGCTCTACGTGATGATCGTCACATCGCTGAAGGGCATGCCGGAAATCCGCCTCGGCAACATCTTCTCGCCGCCGCTGGAGATCACCTTCGAGCCTTGGGTCAAGGCGTGGTCGCAGGCCTGCACCGGGCTCAATTGCGACGGGCTGTCGCGCGGCTTCTGGAACTCGGTGCGCATCACCGTGCCGTCGGTGCTGCTGTCGATCGCGATCGCTTCGGTCAACGGCTATGCCTTGGCCAACTGGCGCTTCAAGGGCGCCGACACCTTCTTCATCATCCTGATCGTCGGCGCCTTCATTCCCTATCAGGTGATGATCTACCCGATCGTCATCATCCTGCGCGAGATCGGCATCTACGGCACGCTGACCGGCCTCGTGATCGTGCATTCGATCTTCGGCATGCCGATCCTGACGCTCCTGTTCCGCAACTATTTCACGTCCATGCCGGAGGAACTGTTCCGCGCGGCGCGCGTCGATGGCGCCGGTTTCTGGGGCATCTACCTGCGCATCATGCTGCCGATGTCGCTGCCGATCTTCGTCGTCGCCATCATCCTGCAGGTGACCGGCATCTGGAACGACTTCCTGTTCGGCGTCGTCTACACCCGCCCCGACACCTATCCGATGACGGTGCAGCTCAACAACATCGTCAACTCGGTACAGGGCGTGAAGGAGTACAACGTCAACATGGCCGCGACCATCCTGACCGGCCTTGTGCCGCTCATCGTCTACTTCGTTTCCGGCAAGCTCTTCGTGCGCGGCATCGCCGCCGGCGCGGTGAAAGGATGATGATGGCAGCAGCGATCGCCAATCCTAGCGTTTCGATCCAGGACCTGTCGCTGAATTTCGGCGTCATGTCGGTGCTGAAGACGCTCAATCTCGACGTCGCCGAGGGCGAGTTCATCGTGCTGCTCGGGCCATCCGGCTGCGGCAAGTCGACCTTGCTCAACTGCATCGCCGGCCTGCTCGACATCTCCGAGGGCCGCATCTTCATCAAGGGCAAGAATGTCACCTGGGAGGAGCCGAAGGATCGCGGCATCGGCATGGTGTTCCAGTCCTACGCGCTCTACCCGCAGATGACGGTGGAAAAGAACCTCTCCTTCGGCCTGCGCGTCGCCGGCGTGCCCAAGGACGAGATCGCCAAACGCATCGCGCGCGCGGCGGAGATCCTGCAGATCGAGCCGCTGTTGCAGAGGAAGCCGTCGGCGCTTTCCGGAGGCCAGCGCCAGCGCGTGGCGATCGGGCGGGCACTGGTGCGCGACGTCGACGTCTTCCTGTTCGACGAGCCGCTCTCCAACCTCGACGCCAAGCTGCGGTCGGAATTGCGCGTCGAGATCAAGCTTTTGCACCGCAGGCTGCAGAACACGATGATCTACGTCACCCACGACCAGATCGAGGCGATGACGCTGGCCGACCGTATCGCGGTGATGAAGGGCGGCGTCATCCAGCAGCTCGATGCGCCCCAGACGATCTACAAACGCCCGGTCAACCGCTTCGTCGCCGGCTTCCTCGGCTCGCCGGCGATGAATTTTATCAAGGGACACCTGGAAGCAAGCGACGCGCCGGTGTTCAAGGCCGACGGTGTTTCGGTGCCGCTCGGCCGTTATCAGTTCGACAACGAAAGCGGGCGCGCCGCCAAACCCTGCGTGTTCGGCATCCGACCGGAGCATATCGCTTTTGGCGAAGCGGCGAGGGCCATGCCGTTCACCGCCGAGTCCACTGTCGAGATTGTCGATCCGATGGGCTCCGACACGCTGGTGTGGACGAAGCTCGGCGGCCAGATCCTCTCCTTCCGCGTCGAAGCCGACAAGACGCTGCGCAGCGGCGATGCGATCCGCATCGGCTTCGATCCGGCGCGCGCCTCGCTGTTCGACGCCGAGACCGACAGCAGGCTCTAACCTCCCACCACAACCTCCCGGAACCATCAAACAGAACGGACAGACAGATGAACTGGTCATTCCAACTTTACAGTGCCCGCAACTTCCAGCCATGGGACGGCGTGCTGAAAATGCTCGGCGAACTGGGCTACAAAGAAGTCGAAGGTTTCGGCGGCGTCTATGACGATCCCAAGGCTTTCCGCGCCGAGCTCGACAAGAACGGGCTCGCCATGCCGACCGGGCATTTCTCGATCGATGCGCTCGAGAAGGATTTCGACGGCGTGCGCAGGATTGCCGATGCGCTCGGCATCTCGCTGCTCATCTGCCCCTACCTGATGCCCGATGCGCGGCCGGGCGACGCCGCCGGCTGGCGCGGCTTCGGCGAGCGGCTTGCCAAGGTGGGCGACACCGCGAAGAAGGCCGGCTACGGCTTTGCCTGGCACAACCATGATTTCGAGTTCAAGCCGCTCGTCGACGGCTCGCTGCCGCAGGAGCACATCCTGTCCGCCGCGCCCGACATCGGCTGGGAGATGGACGTCGCCTGGGTGGTGCGCGGCGGCGCCGATCCGCTGCCCTGGATCGAAAAGCACGGCAAGCGCATCAGTGCCGTCCACGTCAAGGATATGGCGAAGCCGGGGGAGGGGCTGGACGAGGACGGCTGGTCGGATGTCGGCCACGGCACCATCGACTGGGCCGGCCTGATCAAGACGTTGCGCGCGAAAAGCGCGACGAAGTACTTCGTCATGGAGCAGGACAACCCCAACGACATCGAGCGCTTCGCCCGTCGCTCGATCCAATCCGTCAAGAATTACTAGGACATACCATCATGGCAAACAAACTTGGCGTAGGCGTCGTCGGCTGCGGCAACATCTCGAAGGCGTATTTCTCGCTGGCGCCGCTCTTCCGCGGCATCGAGATGCGCGCCTGCGCGGACATCAACATGGACGCGGCGAAGATGCGGGCGAAGGAGTTCAAGCTTCGCGCCGAAACGGTCAACGACCTTCTCAAAGATGACGACATCGATATCGTCGTTAATCTCACCATTCCGGCCGTGCACTATGACGTGTCGAAGGCGGTGCTCGACGCTGGCAAGCACGTCTATTCGGAAAAGCCCTTCGTGCTGTCGGTCAAGGAAGGACTGGATCTCAAGAAGCGGGCGGAGAAGAAGGGGCTTCGCATCGGCTCGGCTCCCGACACGTTTTTTGGCGGCGCGCATCAGCTGGCCCGCGATCTGATCGACAGCGGCAAGCTTGGCAAGATCACCAGCGGCACCTGCCATGTGATGGGCCATGGCATGGAACACTGGCACCCCAATCCCGACTTCTTCTTCCAGCCGGGCGCCGGTCCGGTGCTCGACATCGGCCCGTACTATGTCACCAACCTGATCCAGCTGATCGGGCCGGTGAAGCAGGTCGCGGCTTTCGCGGCGACGCCGGCCAAGGAGCGCACCATCAGCTCCAAACCGCGCGCGGGCGAAAAAATCCCGGTCAACACGCCGACCACCATCCATGCGCTGCTGGAATTCGCGAATGGCGCGGTGGTGACACTCAACACCTCGTGGGACGTGTGGAGCCACGGCCATGCGCCGATGGAGCTCTACGGCGAGGCGGGCACCGTCTTTGTGCCGGACCCGAATTTCTTCGGCGGCGAAGTCCGCTTCACCGATGCGACCAAGCCGGTGAAGAAGCTTCCCAAGTGGGATCATCCGTTCGGCGTGCCCAATGAGATGCACAGCCAAGGCATGATGGCCAACTACCGCACGGCAGGTCTTGCCGACATGGCGATCGCGATCGGCGAAGGGCGGCCGCACCGCTGCTCGATGGAGCTGGCGCTGCATGCCGTCGATGTCATGACCGGCGTCCTGCGCTCCGGCGAAAGCGGCAAGTTCGTCGCCATGCAGACGACCTGCGAGCGGCCGGCGGCGCTCGGCATCAAGGAAGCGAAGGCGCTGCTGGCGAAGAAAAAGTAGGTGGCAACCCCTCTCCCCGTTTCGGCGGGGAGAGGGTAAAGGTGCGGGGCGAGCATCGATTCAAGTCACCTGGCGGCGATCCCGGCCGCCTTCCCAAGGATTCCCTATGCCCTATGTCGCCGCCGAGAATCGCTACGAGAAGATGATCTACAACCGGTGCGGACGGTCCGGCCTCAAGCTGCCGGCCATCTCGCTCGGGCTGTGGCACAATTTCGGCAATGACACGCCGCACAAGACCAAGCAGGCGATCGTGCGCAGAGCCTTCGACCTCGGCATCACGCATTTCGATCTCGCCAACAATTACGGCCCGCCGCCCGGCTCGGCCGAGACCGCCTTTGGCGAGATCCTGCGCACCGATTTCGCCGCCTATCGTGACGAGCTGATCATCTCGACCAAGGCCGGCTATGAGATGTGGGCCGGCCCCTACGGCGAATGGGGCAGCCGCAAATATGTGCTCGCGAGCCTCGACCAGAGCCTCAAGCGGATGGGGCTCGATTATGTCGATATTTTCTATTCCCACCGTTTCGATCCCGAGACGCCGCTGGAAGAAACGATGAGCGCGCTCGACCATGCGGTGCGCTCGGGCAAGGCGCTCTATGCCGGCATCTCCTCCTACAATTCGCAGCGCACCCGCGAGGCGGCCGACATCCTGCGGCGGCTCGGCACGCCCTGCCTGATCCATCAGCCGAGCTATTCCATGCTCAACCGCTGGGTGGAGGAAGACGGGCTGCTCGATACGCTGGAAGGGCTCGGCATCGGCTCGATCGTGTTCTCGCCGCTGGCGCAGGGCATGCTGACCGATAAATATCTCGGCGGCATCCCGGAAGGCAGCCGCGCATCCCAGGGCAAGTCGCTGCGTCCGACTTTCATCAACGATAAGTCGGTCACCAACATCAAGGCATTGAATGCCATCGCCGGCCGGCGCGGCCAGACGCTGGCGCAGATGGCGCTGGCCTGGGTGCTGCGCAAGGGACGCGTGACGACGGCGCTGATCGGCGCCAGCCGGCCGGAACAGGTCGAGGATTGCGTCGGCGCTCTCAAGGCGCTCGACTTCAGCGACGCCGAGCTTGCCGAGATCGACACCTATGCGCGCGAGGCCGACATCAATCTTTGGGCGGCATCCGCCGAGCGCAAGGGACCGCCGCGCAAGTAGCCCGCGCCGGGCCGCCAGCTGCGGAAACAGTGGCAAAGATGCGCGTTCGTCGCTATCTCATGGACCAAAGGCGGTTCGCGTGCGCAGTCGGCACGCGAAACGACGCGACGACCGGACGGACAAGATGACGGCAAGGGATGCGCTGACCAAGAACCAGCTGTGCGTGCTTGAGAAGCTCGAAGCCGCCAGCGGGCCGCTGAGCGCCTATATGCTGCTCGATCGACTGCGCGAGCGCGGCTTCCGGGCGCCGCTGCAGGTCTACCGCGCTCTGGACACGCTGGTGAAGTCGGGCTTCGTGCACCGGCTCGAAAGCTTGAACTCCTTCGTCGCCTGCGCCGAGCCGCACGACCACAGTCATTCGATGACCGCATTCGCCATCTGCGACAGCTGCGGCCAGGTAACCGAAATGTCCGACCATGATGTCGACCACCGGCTGGACGAATGGGTGCGCTCGACCGGCTTCGCCGCCAAGAAGGCGGTGATCGAGTTTCGCGGGGTTTGCGCGAAGTGTAGAGCTGAGGCGGCTTAGCCCCTCGAGTCGTCATCCTCGGGTCAAGCCCGAGGATGACGAAGGTATCAGTGCGCCTCGTCCCAGTTGTCGGCGGCCCGCGCATCGACATGCAGCGGCACCGACATCGAGACCGCCGGCATCGGCGCGTTCTCCATCACGCGGCGCACCACGGGAATTGTCGCTTCGACTTCCGCTTCCACCGTCTCGAAGATAAGCTCGTCATGCACCTGCAAGAGCATGCGGGCCGACAGCTTCGCCTTCTCCAGCGCCTCTTCCATGTGCACCATGGCGCGGCGGATGATGTCGGCCGCAGTGCCCTGGAGCCTCGCATTGATCGAAGCGCGCTCGTTGAAGGCGCGAACCGACGGGTTGGAGGACCTTATCTCCGGATAGTGGATGCGGCGGCCGAAGATCGTTTCGACGAAGCCGTATTCGCGCGCATAGGCCTTGGTTTCCTCGATATAGTCGCGGATGCCCGGGAAGCGCTCGAAATAGCGCTTGATGTAGGCGCTCGCCTCCTCGCGCGGGATCGACAGCTGGTTCGCCAGACCGAAGGCCGAGATGCCGTAGATGATGCCGAAATTGATCGCCTTGGCACGCCGCCGCACTTCCGAAGGCATGCCTGCGACCGGCACGTTGAACATTTCGGACGCGGTGATGGCGTGGATATCGGCGCCGTCCGCAAAAGCCTGCTTGAGCTGCGGGATTTCGGCGACATGGGCCAGCACGCGCAATTCAATCTGGCTGTAGTCGGCCGAGACCAGCTTGTGGCCCTTTTCGGCGATGAAGGCGGTCCTGATCTTGCGGCCTTCGGCGGTGCGCACCGGGATGTTCTGCAGGTTGGGATCGGAGGATGACAGACGACCGGTCGTCGTCGCGGCCAGCGCATAGGAAGTGTGGACGCGGTTGGTGCCGGCATTGATGAAGCCGGGCAAGGCGTCGGTATAGGTCGATTTCAGCTTGGTGAGCTGGCGCCAGTCGACGATCTTGCGCGGCAGCTCGTGGCCTTCGGCGGCGAGGTCTTCCAGCAGCTGCGCCGAGGTCGACCACTGGCCGGTCTTGGTCTTGGAGCCGCCCGGCAGCCCCATCTTGCCGAACAATATGTCGCCGAGCTGCTTCGGCGAGCCGATGTTGATGCGCTCGCCGACGATCCCATAGATTTCTTCCTCGGCGCGGGCGGCGCCTTGCGCCAGCTCACCCGACAGCCTGGAGAGAATCTGGCGATCGACCGAAATGCCGCGCTGCTCCATGCGGGCGAGCACGGGCACAAGCGGCCGCTCCAGCCTTTCATAGACGGAGACGAGACCCTTGGCGGCGAGCCGCGGCTTCAGCAATTGCCACAGCCGCAGCGCCAGATCGGCCTGCTCGCCGGCATAGGCGGTCGCCCGCTCGATGTCGACCTGGTCGAAGCCGACCGCGCTCTTGCCCGAGCCGGCAAGCTCCCTCTTCGTGCCCGGCGCATGGCCGAGCCACTTCTCCGACAGCGAGGCGAGGTCGTGCCCGCCGGATGTGCCGGCGTCGAGCACGTAGGAGATCAGCATCGTGTCGTCGAACGGGCCGACCTCGATACCATGCCGGCTCATCACGACGATGTCGTATTTCATGTCCTGGACGATCTTCAGGACCGACCGGTCCTCGAGCAGGGGCTTGAGCAGGGCCAGCGCGTCGCGGACCGGGACCTGGTCCGCCAGCGTGCCGCCGCCAAGCAGGTCGCCATTGCCGCTCGTGTGGGCGAGCGGCACGTAGGCGGCGCGGCCCGGCGCGATCGCCATGGACAGGCCGATCAAGTCGGCCTGCATCGGATCGGACGAAGAGGTCTCGGCGTCGAAGGCAAGGATGCCGGCTTCCCTCGCTTCGGCGATCCAGGCCTTCAGCGCGGCCGTATCGCGAATGGCGACATAGGCCGCGGGATCGATCTTGCGCGCCGTCGCCTGCTCCAGCCGCAGCGCGGAGAGCAGGGAAGGCGTATCGCCCTGCGGTGGGGCATCCTCGGGCCTGACCGGTGCTGCAGGCTTCGCGGCGCCGTTCGGCGTCGCCGCCGGTCTTGAGGCAGTCGGCGTGCCGGCGCCGACATCGGGACCATGTGCGGTGTCGGCGCGCTCGATGGTGACACTGGAAGCCTGGACGTCGCCGATCTCGGTTGCAGTCGCTTCCGCGACGCGGCGTGTCAGCGTGGTGAACTCCATCGTCTTCAGGAAGCCGATCAGCTTCGGCCCGTCCGGGGCATGCAGCACAAGGTCGTCCAGCCCCTCCTTGAGCGGCACGTCGTTCTTCAACGTCACCAGCTCGCGCGAGATGCGCGCCTTGTCGGCATTGGCGATGATCGATTCGCGCCGCTTTTCCTGCTTGATCTCGCCGGCGCGCGCCAGCAGGCCGTCAAGGTCTCCGAACTGCTCCAGAAGTTGCGCCGCGGTCTTCGGGCCGATGCCGGGCACGCCGGGCACGTTGTCGACGGAGTCGCCGGTCAGCGCCTGCAGGTCGATCATCTTTTCCGGCGGCACGCCCCATTTCTCGATCACCTCGGGAATGCCGATCTGGCGATCCTTCATCGGGTCGTACATGCCGACCGTCGGGCCGACCAATTGCATCAGGTCCTTGTCGGAGGAGATGATGGTGGTGTCGGCGCCGACCTCGCAGGCTAGGCGGCAATAGGTGGCGATGATGTCGTCAGCCTCGAAGCCTTCCATCTCGATGCAGGGCAGGTTGAAGGCCACGGTCGCCTGGCGGATCAGGCCGAATTGCGGGATCAGGTCTTCCGGCGGCGCCGAGCGGTTGGCCTTGTATTCGGGATAAAGTTCGCTGCGAAAGGTCTTCGCCGAATAGTCGAAGATGACGGCAAAATGGGTCGGCACGATGCCCACGTTCGTGTTGCGGGCGTCCTGCATCAGCTTCCATACCATGTTGCAGAAGCCGAGCACGGCGCTGGTGGGCAGGCCGTCGGATTTGCGGTTGAGCGGCGGCAGCGCGTGGTAGGCGCGGAAAATGTAGCCGGAGCCGTCGACAAGAAAGAGATGATCGCCTTTTTTCATGCCGGCAGGGATAGCGCGGCCAAGCTTCGCGGTCCATGCCAAAGGCTGCGCAAACGGCCGGTTCCGGCAACACCCCTGACAGACAGGTCTCGGACAAAATTCAGCCGCTCACGGGCATGTTACAAAAGTGTAATCTTCGTGCCCTTGAATCGCCATTTTCACAGACCCAAATAGCTGTCATCGGCAATTTTCGCCGAAGTCCGGAGTAAGGCCCGTCCCCCGCCTATCCCGGGCAACTGCGGCAGCCTATCCCCCCTCTCCGGGCTGCCGCAACGTTTCGAGTAAAGACCGCCGTGGTTCCCCCTCCACCACGGCGGTTCTTTTTTGTCTCCTAGCCCGCGTGTTACCGACGCCGGAACGCGTGGTCCAACGATCGCGGCTTTGCGTTTTCTGCTCGCCCCTTTAGGGTCGGGCCAGAATCGAAAGGCTGAAGAAATGTCCAGACTCTCCCCCGTCCTTGACCGTCTCGACCAGAACCTCGATCAGAGCCTGGAGCGGCTTTTCGGCTTGCTTGGTATCAAGTCGATCTCCACCGACCCGGCCTTTGCCGCCGATTGCCGCAAGGGCGCCGAATGGCTGGCGGCCGAGCTCAAGCTGATCGGCTTCGACGCCAGCGTGCGCGACACGCCCGGCCACCCGATGGTGGTGGCGCATCACGAAGGACCGGCCGGCGCGCCGCATGTGCTGTTCTACGGCCACTACGACGTGCAGCCGGTCGATCCGATCGAGCTGTGGGAAACGGATCCATTCGCGCCGTCGATCAAGGAGGTCCAGCCCGGACGCAAGGTGATCGCCGGGCGCGGCTCGGCGGACGACAAGGGTCAGCTGATGACCTTCGTCGAGGCCTGCCGCGCCTGGAGGCAGGTGCACGGCAATCTGCCCTGCCGCGTCACGATCCTGTTCGAGGGCGAGGAAGAGTCCGGCTCGCCGTCGCTCAAGCCTTTCCTCGAGGCCAACGCCGCCGAGCTGAAAGCGGATTTCGCGCTGGTCTGCGACACCAGCATGTGGAACCGCGAGACGCCGTCGATCTGCGTGTCCCTACGCGGCATGGTCGGCGAGGAAGTCACCGTCAAGGCAGCCAGCCGCGACCTGCATTCAGGCCTCTATGGCGGCCCGGCCGCCAATCCGATCCGGATCCTGACCAAAATTCTCGCCGACATTCATGATCAAGACGGCCGCATCACCATCCCGGGCTTCTATGACGGCGTCGAAGAGACGCCCTCGCAGGTGCTGAAATCCTGGGAGGGGCTCGGCGAGACCGCCGAGACCTTCCTCGGACCGGTCGGGCTTTCCATTCCCGCCGGCGAAAAGGGCCGCTCCGTGCTCGAACTCACCTGGGCGCGGCCAACGGCCGAGTTCAACGGCATCATCGGCGGCTATACCGGCAAGGGCTTCAAGACGGTGATCGCGGCGGAAGCATCGGCGAAAGTGTCGTTCCGGCTCGTCCACAAGCAGGATCCGAAAAAAATCCGCGCCGCCTTCCAGGCTTTCGTGCGCGATCGGATTCCCGGCGACTGCTCCGTCGAATTCCATCCGCATGGCGGCTCGCCGGCGATCCAGCTTTCCTACGACTCGCCGTTCCTGGCCAAGGCCAAGGATGCGCTCTCCGACGAATGGGAAAAGCAGGCCGTCGCCACCGGCGGCGGCGGCTCCATCCCCGTAGTCGGCGATTTCCAGACCTATCTCGGCATGGAATCGCTGCTGGTCGGCTTCGGCCTCGATGACGACCGCATCCATTCGCCCAACGAGAAGTACGAGCTCACCTCCTTCCACAAGGGGCAGCGTTCCTGGGCGCGCATTCTCGATGCTCTGACACGCTGAGGTGAACCCGCGGCGACCGCGAAAATCAACTTTCTGTTGATTTTTTTCCGGATCGCGGCAAGGACGGGCGTGATAGCGCAATGCGCGGCGCCTTCGCGTCCAAAAACGGGTGCGCCGCTGGCCGCGATCCGGAGAAGAGAATGACCGACATCCGTTTCCACAAGAACGATCTGCCGGACCTTTCCCGCTACAATGTCGGTGCGGTCGCCATCGACACGGAAACGCTGGGCTTGAACCCGCATCGTGACCGGCTCTGCGTGGTTCAGATCTCGCCCGGCGACGGCAGCGCCGACGTCATCCAGATCGCGCCGGGCCAGAAGGAGGCGCCCAACCTTGTCAGCCTTCTCAGGAACGACGCCGTGGTGAAGCTGTTTCACTACGGCCGTTTCGACATTGCCGTCCTTTATCACGCTTTCGGCGTCATGGCCGAACCGGTTTTCTGCACAAAGATCGCCTCGCGGCTGACCCGTACCTACACCGACCGCCACGGGCTGAAGGATATATGCAACGAACTGCTCGGTATCGGCCTCTCCAAGGCGCAGCAATCGTCGGACTGGGCGGCGGAAACACTGTCGCCCGAGCAGCTCGAATATGCCGCCTCCGACGTGCTTTACCTGCACCGGCTGCGCGAGGTGCTGGCCGCACGGCTTGCGCGCGAGGGTCGCACTAAGGAGGCCGAAGCCTGCTTCCGCTTCCTGCCGACGCGCGCCAAGCTCGATCTGATGGGCTGGGCGGAAGAGGATATCTTCGCGCATAGCTGACGACCCGGCGCGTCGAGCGACGTTCCTGCCGGTCCATTGTCGGCGTGAGATGGGGAGGGATTGAATGGCAGAGCGCAAACCGATAGCGAGCGCGCCGAAGGACGGCTCGCAGGTCACGATCCTGTGGAACGACGAGCACGGCGTGGTCAACGAATCCGTCGGGCAATACCGCGACGGCGGCTGGTGGGTCTACACCGACAGCAACACCCAGAAAAAAGTCGAGCCGACCAGTTGGCGGCCTGCATCGGCCAATGATGACAGCGACCAGTGAGCGACCGCCGCAGGGCCTCGAAGCAGGCGCGAGACTCGGCAGCAAGAAGGGGGCGAGATGAGACAGAACATGCTCTACCTCATCATCGGCGCGTTGGTCGTCGTGGTCATCGCGCTTGGCATCTACATCTACCGCGAGCAGACCAGGCCGAAGGGCGTGGAGCTCAAGATCGACGACAAGGGCATTTCGATCCAGCAGAATTGATCTCACCACGTCCGCATCTCGCGAACTTGACCGGTCGGCTCCTGATAGCACCTATTGCATTCGGGTCCGCTCGCTGGGGCGGTGGTGTTTTTTGATATGATTCCCCGGATCGATTTCGTGGCCACCGGTGCCGTGAACGATGCGCTCGCCGCGATCGGGCGGACCGAGGACCTGCGCTTTTCGCCCGACAACCGCTTGCTTGCCGTCGCCGGATATGGACGCAGGCGATGTCTGATGCTGCGCATCGACATAGAGCCGACGGCCGGTGCAGCGAGGATCGTTATCCGCGATTTCGTGGAGCTCAGATCGGAAAGCATGGGCGAGGTGCATGGCCTCGATTTCATCGACAACAGGACTTTTGTGGTCGCCAATCGCGATGGGCTGGTTGCGGTCTTCGCCCTGCCGCAAGGCGATCCGGCCGGACAAGGGCACGAAATCTCGCCACTTCGCGTGATCAAAGGCAGCCGATTTTGCAGATTGAGAACGCCCGGCTCAGTCGCCGTCAGGCGTGAGTCGCATGGCCGGCTCAGCCTGCTGGTCTGTAACAACTACACGCATCGGGTGACCCGCCATGTGGTTCACCGGCGATGGGGATACCGCGCCCTGTGGAATCAGGTTCTCCTGGAGCAGGGCCTCGACATCCCGGACGGCATCGCGCTCAGCCATGACGGGCGGTGGGTCGCCGTCAGCAGCCACGGCACCAACGACGTGAAGATCTACGACATGTCGGCGCCGCTTGGCCCTGAAACCCGACCCGCCGGTGTCCTGGAAAATGCCAACTACCCGCATGGCCTGCGCTTCACGCAGGACGGCAGCCACATTCTTGTTGCCGACGCCGGCAGCCCGATGGTTCACGTCTATGCAAGCGACGAAGGCTGGAAGGGGCGCCGCACGCCGTCGCGTTCGGTCGCCGTGCTCGACGACGAAAGCTTTCTGCGCGGCAGGGCCAGCGTCGAGGAGGGTGGGCCGAAGGGCCTGGATATAGACAAGTCGAACAGCGTCGTGGCTGTGACTTGTCAGGAACAGCCGCTGGCTTTCTACGGCCTGTCGTCGATCGTCGGTCGAAAGGCGGCGGAGCCCGAGTTCCGCGTTCTTGGACGTCCAGGATAAGCCTGTGATTTCGGCTCCATATTCTGGCGACGGCTTGAAGAATGACGGGGGCCGCGCGCAGCTCCATCAAATCTTGCCGGCGTGGGCGGCAAACGGATGACGTCCGCGCGGTTCGGCGATATCATGCCGCGTATAGGGAGTTTTGGGGCCGACCAACCTAGCCTCTAGGAGGTTGCCATGAAGCACCAAACACTGGACCAGCTGCACGCCGTTGCTGAGGTCCGCACCGCCAAACCCGTCATGAGCCGAACCCAGCGCCTCGCACGTTGGGCGGAGCTTCTCGAACGTGAGCCAAACCGGCTCCTGACCGCGCTGATCGGCACTGAATATCGTGCCCCGCGGGAACGCAATGTCATGCGGGGCGCCGGCTCGCCCATATCCGTCGCCCTGGAAGACCCCGTTCTGCACGACGAGGGTTTGAAGAACGACACCTACGGCGAAGCAAAACGCTTCTTCGAGCTGACCGACTATCAGCTGCACGAGATCGTCTGCTACTGCCATGTCGGCGATGTCATGCGGGCATCGAGAGCTGCGCTCTCGGTCCGTGCCGTGCTCGACTAGTCCGAGCCGACTCGCCCGCCTATGCAAACGCTGGAGCGCGGCCGGAATCCCACGCCGATCGCGCTCCGTCAGGTGGCCGCTTACCAAACATTTGATTTTCAATCACTTCGATTTTTCCCCACTTAACGCGCCTTTAAACCGCCGCATCTACTCTGCAACCCGAGCGCCATCGGCATCGGGGACAGCAAGCACAGCGCAATGGCGAACCGCAGAGACAGTCGCATCGAACCGAGCTTCGAGGGCTCGCCGCGGGCGAAACCCTCCGACGGCTTTTCGGTCAGCGAGGAGGATCGCGTCGTGCCGGCAAATCGTAAATCCGCAGCGAAACGCAAATCCGCCAAGGCGAAATCGCGCGGCCGGGGGCGCGATCGCAGCCAGCGCGGTCTGTTTTCCATCTTCGGCCGCCTGCTCTACTGGTGCTTCGTTTTCTGCATCTGGGGCGGCATCGCGGTGGCCGGCGTCGTCGTCTATTACGGCGCCAAGATGCCGGCGGCGACCACATGGTCGATCCCCGACCGCGCGCCCAACATCAAGATCGTCTCGGTCGACGGGCAACTCATCGCAAATCGCGGCATGAGCGGCGGCGAGGCCGTCGGCCTCAATGAAATGTCGCCCTATATTCCCGAGGCCGTCGTCGCCATCGAGGACCGGCGGTTCTATTCGCATTTCGGCATCGACCCGATCGGGCTGACGCGCGCCATGGTCACCAACGTCCTTGGCGGTCATTTCTCGCAAGGCGGCTCGACGCTGACGCAGCAGCTGGCCAAGAACCTGTTCCTGACGCCGGATCGCACGCTGGAGCGCAAGGTGCAGGAAGTGCTGCTGGCGCTGTGGCTGGAGCACAAGCACAGCAAGGACCAGATCCTCGAAATGTATCTCAACCGGGTCTATTTCGGGTCCGGCGCCTATGGCGTGGAGGCCGCCTCGCGGCGGTACTTCGGCAAGAGCGCGCGCGATGTCACGCTTTCCGAGGCAGCGCTTCTGGCCGGTTTGCTCAAGGCGCCGTCGCGGCTTTCGCCGGCGCGCGATCCCAAGGCGGCGGAAGAACGCGCACAGCTCGTGCTCGCCGCCATGCGCGAGGAAGGCAAGATCGGCGACAAGGAATACAAAATGGCGCTGAGCGCGCCGGCGACGCGCTCGCCCTCCTACTGGACCGGTTCGGAGAATTACGTCGCCGACACGGTCATGGAGGAACTTCCCGACCTGATCGGCGACGTGCGCGGCGACATCATCATCGACACCACCGTGGATCTGACGCTGCAGAAGCTCGCCGAGCACTCGATCCGCCGGCTGATCGACGAGAGCGGCAAGAAGCTCAACGTCACCCAGGGCGCGTTGGTGTCGATCGATGATTCCGGCGCCGTTCGCGCCATGGTCGGCGGTTACGACTATTCGACCAGCCAGTTCGACCGCGCCTCGGAAGCGCGGCGCCAGCCGGGATCGGCCTTCAAGCCTTTCGTCTACATGGCGGCGCTGGAAGCAGGCCGCACACCGGACAGCGTGCGCAACGACGCCCCGATCAGAATAGGCAAATGGACGCCGGAGAATTATGGCGGCAAATATTATGGCAAGGTGACGCTGGCCACCGCACTGGCGAAGTCGCTGAACTCGGTGGCGGCGCAACTCACCATGGAGGTCGGCCCCGACGCCGTGGTTGAGGCCGCGCACCGCATGGGCATCCAATCCGACCTGCAGTCGAACACCTCGATCGCGCTCGGCACCTCGGAAGTCACGCCGCTGGAACTGACCGCCGCCTATGTGCCTTTCGCCAATGGCGGCTACAAGCCGGATATCCATTTCATCCAGCGCGTCACCACGGCTAGCGGCAAGGTGCTCTACGAAAACAATGGCGGCAGCGCGCCGCGCGTCCTCAAGGCCGACATCGTCGGCATGATGAACTCTATGATGACGGGCACGGTCGAAGTCGGCACCGCCAAGAAGGCGGCCTTCAACTGGCCCTCGGCCGGCAAGACCGGCACCAGCCAGAATTCACGCGACGCCTGGTTCGTCGGCTATACCGCCAACCTCACGACGGGTGTGTGGTTCGGCAATGACGACGGCAGTCCGATGAAGAAGGTGACCGGCGGCGCCTTGCCGGCGCAGGCCTGGCACGAATTCATGGTCGCCGCGCATGAAGGCTTGCCGGTCAGGCCGTTGCCCGGCACGTGGAAATCGACGCCGCCCGATACGGTTGTGCCGGACGAGATACCCTCGGCGGACAACTCGCAGCCGGCGCCGCCCGCGCCCGTCAGCCAGTCGAGCCCTGTCGCCCAGGCGCCCGCACGGCAGGCGCGTCCAGCCCAGACGGTCGATGCCGATGGCTTCGATATGCCGAGCGACGGCGGTACCACCGCCTCGGTCGGGCATCCGGTGCCGCCCGGCGATGTCGGCGGCCCGAAGAAAAGGCGGCAGACCTCGATTCTCGACATCCTCAGCGGCGGTTGAGCGGCAACTCGCCTCTCGCAATGGCTGGCGCCTTCGGCTACATGTCCGGCCGGAGATCAAGCCATGGCCGAAATCGACAGCAGAAAAACCATCGTTCTCACCGGCGCCAGCCGCGGCATCGGCCATGCGACGGTGAAACGCTTTTCACGCGAGGGCTGGCGCGTCATCACCTGCTCGCGCCAGGCCTTTGCCGAGGACTGTCCATGGCCGGCCGGTCCCGAGGACCACATCAAGGTCGACCTTGCCGACCAGGAGGATGTCGGCATTGCCGTCTCGGAAATCCGCCACCGGCTGGAGGCGCATGGCGGGCAGTTGCACGCGCTGGTCAACAATGCCGGCATCTCGCCGAAGCTCAAGGACGGCGGCCGGATGAACTCGATCGAGACGCCGATGCATGTCTGGCGCGACGTGTTCCAGGTCAATTTCTTCGCGCCGATCATGCTGGCGAGAGGGCTGTTCAAGGAACTCGCCGCCGCCAAGGGCTCAATCGTCAACGTCACCTCGATCGCCGGCACGCGCGTGCATCCATTTGCCGGCACGGCCTATGCGACGTCGAAGGCGGCGCTGGGTTCTCTGACGCGCGAGATGGCGCATGACTTCGGGCCGCACGGCATCCGCGTCAATGCGATCGCGCCGGGCGAGATCGACACGGCGATCCTGTCGCCCGGCACCGACAAGATCGTCGAGACGATCCCGCTGAGAAGGCTGGGCGCCACGTCGGAAGTGGCCGACATCATCTTTTTCCTGTGTTCGGGCCAGGCGTCCTACGTGACCGGCTCGGAAATCCACATCAATGGCGGCCAGCACGTGTGACTTCCATCTCAGCGACATCGCTTCCGTTATTCGTTTCCTGATCCGCTTGGTTTGTGCAGGCGAGCGTCAGGCAGGCTGCGGCCTGATCTCGGCAGCGGCGTCGTCCAACCGAGCGGGTGACATGCCGGTAACCGCCTCGACGATGCCGCGTGCTATTTCGCGCTCGCCCATGATCACGGTGTCGGCGCCGAGAGCCTTGAGATGCTCGACCTCGGCATCGGAATGGGCGCGCGCAATGACGCTGATGCCGGGATTGGCCGCGCGCGCCCGCAGCACCACCTGTCCCGCCTCGAAGGCGTTGGGGATGGCGAGGATCAGCCGTTTGGCGCCTTCCGGATTGGCGGCCGCGAAGACGTCCGCATTGGCGGCGTTGCCGGCCACCGTTTCGACGCCCTCGGCCCTCAGCTTCGCCAGCGTCTTGTCGGCATCCTCGACAACCAGGAAGGGCAGGGCGGCTTGTTTCAGCGCGGCACCCACGAGGCTGCCGACACGTCCATAGCCGATCAGGATGGAATGGTCGGTGAGTCCCGTTCGCGGCGGCAGACCATTCTCGCTTTCAGACACTGCCGCCGCCGAGGCCACCTGGCCGGGCTCGGTCGCCGGGCCGATCGGCCTTGATTCCCCGGGCTCTGCCGTGTTGCCGGCGCGCTTTTCCAGCCACGGCTTCATCCTATCGACGATCAGGAACATCAGCGGGTTGAGCAGGATCGACAGGATGGCGCCGGCCAGAATGAGGTCGCGGCCCTGTTCGGGCAGAAGCTTCAGCCCGACGCCGAGTTCGGCCAGGATGAAGGAGAACTCGCCGATCTGGGCAAGGCTGGCCGAGATCATCAGCGCGGTCGCGACCGGATAGCGGAAGGCGATCACGATGACGAAAGCGGCGAGCGATTTGCCGATGAGGATGATGGCTAAGGTCGCCAGGATCGGCAGGCCGTTGCTGACCAGGCTGAACGGATCGAACAGCATGCCGACGGAAACGAAGAACAGCACGGAAAAAGCGTCGCGCAGCGGCAGCGATTCTTCCGCCGCCCGGTGGCTGAGCTCGGACTCGCTCATGACCATGCCGGCGAAGAAGGCGCCGAGCGCCAGCGAGACGCCGAACAGCTTCGCCGCGCCGAAGGCGACGCCGAGCGCGATGGCAAGCACCGAGAGCCGGAACAGCTCGCGTGAGCCGGTATGGGCGACATAGTGCAGGATCCAGGGGATGACCCTGCGGCCTACGACCAGCATGACGACGACGAAGGCGACGACCTTGGCCAGCGTTATGCCGACCACGCCCCATATGCCGTGGCTGGCGGGCAGCGAAAGCAGGCTCGCATGGTCGTCGGCCTGCGGCTGGCCGCCAAGCACGCCGGCGAGCGCCGGCAAAAGCACCAGCGCCAGCACCATGGCCAAATCCTCGACGATCAGCCAGCCGACGGCGATGCGGCCGCGCTCGGTCTCGATCAGCCGCCGCTCCTGCATGGCGCGCAGCAGGACGACGGTCGAGGCGACGGAGAGCGCGAGGCCGAAAACAAGGCCGGCGCCGAGCGACCAGCCAAGCAGCCAGGCGAGGCCGACGCCGAGCAGCGTGGCAAAGCCGATCTGCACGACGGCGCCGGGCACGGCGATTGCGCGGACCGACAAAAGATCCTTCAGCGAGAAATGCAGGCCGACGCCGAACATCAGCAGGATGACGCCGATCTCTGCGAGCTCGTTGGCAAGGCTGGCGTCGGCGACGAAGCCCGGCGTGTTCGGCCCGACCAGCACGCCGGCCACGAGATAGCCGACCAGCGGCGGGATGCGGAATCGGTTGGCCAATGCTCCGAAAACGAAGGCAAGCCCCAAACCGGCGACGATGGTGGCGATCAGGGGCGTGTCATGCGGCATTGTCTATGGAGCGCCTTCCGAGAATTCACGATGTCGGTAAGCGCCGCCCCGAGGGCCGCCGCCCCTTCCCAATATGGTCGGGGGAGGGGCGGTGGCGCAACCACCGCTACACGGAAATCGGCGCCGCGATCGGGCGCCGGATGAGAAAATCAGAGCGAGTCGCCATCAGGGGCACGGCATCAATCCCCTGCACTGTGCGTTCCTGCGTGCCGCTCAGGCCGCTTTGAGCAGATTCTCGATGTCGAAGACGGTATGATTGGTCAGCGTCTTGGGGATTTCGGCCTGCACTTTTTCACTGACTTCCTTGTGCAGCTTCTGACGCATCTCGCCGAGCACCTGCGGCGGCGCGATCAGCACGAGCTGGTGGAACTCACCCCGATGTGCAAGCTTGTAGAGCCGATCGGCAATATCGCTTGCGAAACGTTCCTTGCCGAGGCGATGCCAGTCGGTTTCTTCGATCGCGCTGCGTGGCCCTTCGGCATACCGGCCCGGTTTATCGGTGCCTTGCTCCCTGGTGGCGGGATTTTCCTGCTCCATCTCCTGAACCACCTCGAGGTTCGGAAACTTGCTGTCGCCTTCATTGCGGAGGAAAAGCGCCTTCTCGCCGTCGGCCACGACCACCCAGAGACCGCGTTTAAGCTTGATGTTCATGATTTTCCTCCTTGCCTTGAGCACAAATCGAGCCCCGCGAGAGCGGCTCGACCGACGGGATGGATCGTTAGCGAAACGTGCCGCCGAGCATGATAGTTCCGGATCAACTAACGACTGCAGGATGTGCTGCAAGCGGCAGCGATCTCACCCACCAGCAAGACGCGTCTTAATCTACTTAATTGGTAGAATTTAGAAAAAACCGTTTTGCCGTGTCGGCTGCACGGCGCTAAAAACTCTGCCGGATCAGTAGCTCTCGGAGAGGTGCCCGACCACCTCAAGCTCCGACGTAGAATTTTTTTCTCCTGCCTTTCGCGGCTGCGAAAAAGCGATTGCCTGCCATCAAGGGATGCGCGAGTGCTTGCCTTCTGGTTTTTCCCAGGCCCGCATAAAACTGCCAGACTGTTCTCGTACTGTTTATCGCCATGTCGCCAGCCAATGCCAAGCTCAACGCCTTCCCCGTCTTCCTGCGGGTCGACGGCGAAGCCGTGGCCATCGTCGGCAACGGCGAGGAGGCACTGGCCAAGGCCAGGCTGCTTGCTCAGTCAAACGCGACGCTGCGCATCATTGCGGACAATGCCGATCCCGAGCTTCTGAATTTCATTGCAACCGCCGGCGCTGTCCACGTCGACGTCGCCTACGATGCTGCGCACCTCGAGGACG
>NZ_RZST01000169.1:0-12376 GCF_003997575.1 Mesorhizobium sp. M1A.F.Ca.IN.022.07.1.1 | reverse complement strand
CGAAGACGCTGTAGCCTGTCGCCTGGTCCATCACCGTCATGAGGGACGTGCCGAGCACCATGGTCTTGTGCGATTCCAGCGGCGATTCGACACCCATGGATTCGGCCATCTCCTTGATCGGCCCGATACCGAGATAGTCCTTGGCGAGCCGCACCGGCACGGTGTTGATCGACTTGGCGATAGCCGTGAGCAGCGTGACGTTGCCGGCCGAGCCGCCATTGTAATTGTGTGGCGACCAACTGCCCCAACTGACGGCGCCGCCGGAAACCACCGAGTCCGGCGTGAAGCCGTGCTCCATCGCGGTGGCATAGACATAAGGCTTGAACGACGACCCGGTCTGCCGCAGCGCCTTGGTGGCGCGGTTGAACTGGCTGGCGCCATAGTCGCGGCCGCCGACGATGGCGCGCACCGCGCCGTTGGTCTCGATCACCACCACCGCGCCCTCGGTAACGTTGTATCCCTTGCCGAACTGGCGGAGATGGAATTCGACCGACTCTTCGGCCGCTTTCTGGATATTGGCGTCGAAGGTCGTATGGGCGACCAGCGAGTGTTGGCCGGGCTTGGCGATCTTCTTGACCTCGTCGAAGGCCCAGTCGAGGAAATAGTCGGGGCTCTTCTGCTCGCCGCGGTCGACGACATCTGCCGGATGCAGCCGCGCCTGCAGCACCTGGCCCTCGGTCATGAAGCCGGCGTCGACAAGGTTGGAGAGCACCACATTGGCGCGCGCACGGGCGGCCGGCAGGTTGATGTGCGGGGCGTATTTGGTGGGCGCCTTGAACAGGCCGGCCAGCATTGCCGCCTCGGCGAGGTTCAGGTCCTTGACGCTCTTGCCGAAATAGAAATCCGCCGCCGCCTCGATGCCGAACGTGCCGCCGCCCATATAGGCGCGGTCGAGATAGAGCTGGAGGATCTCCTTCTTGGAGAGATTGGCCTCCAGCCAGAGCGACAGGAAAGCTTCCTTGATCTTGCGCTCCAAGGTGCGCTCGTTGGACAGGAACAGGTTCTTGGCCAGCTGCTGGGTGATGCTGGAGCCGCCCTGGACCACCGAATTGGCGCGCACATTCTCGAAGATCGCGCGCGACAGGCCGAGAACGTCGATGCCGTAGTGATCGAAGAAGCGGCGGTCCTCGGTCGCCAGCACCGCCTTGATGACGATATCCGGCATCTCGTCGACCGGCACGGAATCGCGCTGGATGATGCCGCGCTGGCCGATCTCGTTGCCGTAGCGGTCGAGGAAGGTGACGGCGAAATCGCCCTGGTTGCGCCAATCGCCGGCGGTGATCTCAAACGCCGGCATGGCCAGCGCCAACAGCACCACGAAGCCGCCGGCTCCCATGGTGAACCCTTCGCTCAGCACCTCGATGATGGCGCGCCGCCAGCCATGCAGGCGGAAGCGGCGGGAAAAGATGGTTGCGGCCTCCCAGAATTCGCGCGCTTTGAAGCTGATCTCGTAGAGCGAGGAATCGAGCCACGCATCGACGGCAAGAGCCGCCGAGGCGATCCGGCCTCTTCTCTTGCGTGGTTTCGAAGGAGTTGGCATTCCAGACTTCCGCCCCAATGCGCTTTCGCCCGAAAACAGCATGCGGGCAGTTTCAGGTGGCACCCTGCCAAACTATTCGACCATTTTATCACTGCTCACAAGGGCAGCGAAGCCACAGCACAAGCTTTGTTGAATGGAGGTCAATCGGCCGTGAACGGCGGGTAGTCATCAGCGCGCCGCGATGAAGCGCATGAAATGCGCCACATCCGCTTCGGTCGGCTCCTGGCCGGTGAAGGAGCGCAGATAGGCGGCGAGATGGCTGACGCGGGCCTCGACCGGTTCCTTGAGGTCGAGCACGTAATAGCCGATCTGCATGTAGTAGAGCACACGCGCTCGGATGAAGGCGTCCTCGTCGTCGTAGCCGTGCCGGCGGTACATGTCGCGGATGGCGCTGAGGCGCTCGTCGTCGGCCTGGTCGATCATCTGCCGCACGTCTGCCGAGCGCCTCGCCCATTCGCGCACGGCGAAATCGAGCCTCGGGTCGAAGAGGCGCTCGTCGGCCCAGCATTCGAATACGTTCATCACGCCCATGATGATGGTTTCGGCGGGGCGCCGGGCGCGCTCGACGATCGCAGTGGTGTTGGTGTCGTGCCAATGCTTGAGCAACTGGTCGAGCAGATCCTGCCGGCTTTCGAAATACCAGTAGAAGCTTGAGCGCGACACGCCGAGCTTCTGGCCGAGGGTGAGCACGCGCACGCTCTCGATACCGTCTGAAACCAGCGTCTCAAGCGCCAGATTGATCCAGTCCGAGCGCGTGACCTTGATGTTGCCGAGAACCGGTTCGGCCTGCGGGGCGGTCATGATCATGGCCGCACAATAGGCATGGCGGGAAGCGGCGCGCAAGCGATCTGTACACTTGTGTCTAGACACTCCTGTACAGGACGTGTATCGTAAGGCTCTCCAACGAGAGGGAGAGGCTCGTGAAATCGCATTACCGGGCAGTCGTCATCGGGGGAGGCGTGGTCGGCGCCTCGGTGCTCTATCACCTGACGCGCTTCGGCTGGAGCGACGTGGCGCTTATCGAGCGCGCCGAGCTGACGGCCGGCTCGACTTGGCACGCGGCGGCCGGCTTCCATGCGCTGAACGCCGATCCCAATGTCGCGGCGCTGCAGGACTACACGATCAAGCTCTACCGCGAGATCGAGGCCGAGTCCGGCCAGGATGCCGGGTTGCACATGACCGGTGGCGTCAACATGGCAAGCGATCCGCAGCGCTGGGAATGGCTGAAATCGGCCTGGGCGGTGTTCCAGTCGGTCGGCATCGAGACGGCCCGCCTGGTGACGCCCGAGGAGATCAAGGAGATCTGCCCGATCGTCGACGTCAGCGATGTGCTGGGTGGCCTTTACGATTCCAACGAAGGCCATCTCGACCCTTACGGCACGACGCACGCCTATGCGGGCGCCGCAAAGAAGCGCGGCGCCGATGTGATCCTGCGCAACCGCGTGATCGAGCTCAGCCAGCGCGCCGACGGCGGCTGGGATGTGGTTACGGAGAAGGGCGCGATTGTCGCCGAGCATGTCGTCAACGCCGGCGGCCTGTGGGCCAAGCAGGTCGGCCTCATGGCAGGCGTCGACCTGCCGGTGACGCCGATGGAGCACCATTATTTCGTCACCGAGGACATTCCGGAGGTCGCTGCCCTGGACAACGAGCTCGGCCTTGCCGTCGATCTCGACGGCTTCTCCTATCTTCGGCAGGAGCGCAAAGGCGTGCTGCTAGGTGTCTACGAGCAGAATCCAAAACATTGGAACATGGACGGTGCGCCCTGGGACTACGGCATCGAGCTGATCCCCGAGGACATCGACCGCATCAGCCCGGAGCTTTCGAAGGCGTATCAGCGCTTCCCCTGCCTGGCCAAGGCGGGCATCCGCAAATGGGTCAATGGCGCCTTCACCTTCACCCCCGACGGCAATCCACTGGTTGGCCCGGTGCGTGGCTTGAAGAACTACTGGGTCGCCTGCGGCGTCATGGCCGGCTTCAGCCAGGGTGGCGGCGTCGGCAAGTCGCTGGCCGAATGGATGATCTACGGCGAGCCGCAGGCCGACATCTTCGGCATGGACATCGCCCGCTACGGCGCCTTCGCCGCCAACCGCGAGTATCTCAGGCAAACCACGCGCCAGTTCTACGCCCGTCGCTTCGTCATGACCTTCCCCAACGAGCGGCTGCCGGCGGGCCGGCCGCTGAAGCGGCCCGGCGCCTATGACGGCATGAGCGCGGCCGGCGCCGAGTGGATGGCCTCATGGGGGCTGGAAATCCCGGCCTATTTCGCTCCGATGGGTTTTCGCGAGGAGACGACGCTGAAGCGCTCCAACGCCTTCGACATCGTTGGCGATGAGGTGCTGCAGGTGCGCCGCGCCGCCGGCCTCGTCGACACCACGGCCTTCTCGCGCTACGCCGTGTCCGGTCCCGGCGCCGAGGCCTGGCTCGACCGGCTGCTTGCCTGCAAACTGCCGAAGCCTCGGCGCGCGAAGCTTGCCCCGATGCTCGGCCATGACGGCAGGCTGAAGGGCGACCTTACCGTGCTCAACTGGGGCGGCGGCGACTACTGGATCATGGGCTCCTATTACCTGCGCGAATTCCACATGCGCTGGTTCGAGGCGCACATGGCGGACGGCGTCTCGGTTAACGACATCTCGGACGCGATGTCCGGCTTCCTGGTGACCGGGCCGAATGCAAAGAAGGTCGTCGAACGCACCACGCACCAGGACGTCTCCGCCAAAACCCTGCCGTTCATGGCCTGCGCCGAGTTCGACATCGGCATGGTTCGCGCCCGGGTCGCCCGGCTGTCGATCGCCGGCGAGCTCGGCTTCGAAATCAATTGCCCGGCCACCCTGCACGGGACGCTGCGCGAGACGCTGCTCGCCGCCGGCGAAGATCTTGGTCTCGCCGAGATCGGCTACTACGCGCTCAACGCGCTGCGGCTGGAGAAGAGTTTCGGCATCTGGTCGCGCGAGTTTACCCAAGGCTACACGCCCGGCCAGACCGGCCTTGACCGGTTCGTCGCCTTCGACAAGGGCGATTTTGTCGGCCGCGAAGCAGCTCTCAAGGAGCACAAGGCGGGCGTCGCCCGGCGGATCGTGACCCTGGAAGTCGATGCCGTCGACGCCGACGCCAGCGGTTTCGAGCCTGTCTGGCACAAGGGCCGGCGCGTCGGCTTCGTCACTTCCGGCGGCTACGGCTACACGGTTGGCAAGAGCGTCGCCCTGGCGTTGCTCGATGACGATTTCGCCGGGGAGGGGACGCAACTTTCCGTCCACATTGTCGGCGTCGAACGGCCGGCGCGCGTCATCGCGGCCTCGCCCTACGACCCCAAGGGCGAGGCAATGCGGCAATAGGGAGGATTGGGCATGATTGATGAGGCCGCACGCGATCAGAGGCGCGAACGCCGGCGCGGACGCACCGGCGAGGCCGGTAGCGAGTCCAGCCGCCGCCCGAACTATCGTTCGCTGAAGAACCCCTTCCTGCCGCAGCCGGTCTTTTCCGACGATCAGGTCGCCGCAATCCACGACACGGCGCTGCGCGTGCTGGAAGAACTCGGCATCAAGGTGCTGCTGCCGGAGGCGCGCGCCATTCTTGCCAAGGCCGGCGCCCTGGTCGACGAGGACAGCCAGATGGTGCGGATCGGCCGCGACATGGTCGAGGCAGCCTTGGCGTCCGCGCCGCGCTCGATCCCCGCCTATGGCGGCGCCCGCTCCCGTGACCTTATCCTCGAGCTTGGGTCCATGACATTCCTCGCCGGCTCCGGCGCGCCCAACGTCACCGATCTCGAGCGCGGAAGGCGGCCGGGCACGCTCGCCGCCTTCGAGGAATTCATGAAGCTCCTGCAGCATTTCGACGTGCTGCATATGCTCGGCCCTTGCATCGAGCCGCAGGACGTCGACACGCGCTTTCGCCACTTTGCCACCGGCCGCGCGCAGCTCACCTTGTCCGACAAGTTTCCCTTCGTCTTCGCGCGCGGCACGCCGCAGGTCGAGGACAGTTTTGAGATGGTCCGGCTGGCGCGCGGCCTCTCGGAGGACGAATTTCGCAACGGCGCCTTCTGCTACACCGTCATCAACACCAATTCGCCTCGCCAGCTCGCTATCCCGATGGCGCAAGGCATCATCGACTTCGCCAGGTTCGGCCAGGTGTCGATCATCACGCCCTTCTGCCTGGCGGGCGCCATGGCGCCGATCACGGTCGCCGGCGCGCTGACCCTGCAGCATGCGGAGGCGTTGGCGGGGCTGACGCTCGCCCAGATCGTGCGCCCCGGCGCTCCGGTGGTCTATGGCTCGTTTTCCTCCAATGTCGACATGAAGTCGGGCGCGCCGGCCTTCGGCACGCCGGAGCACATCAAGGCGACCTTGGGCGCCGGCCAGCTCGCGCGCTTCACCGGCTTGCCTTGGCGTTCCGGCGGCGGCAGCGCCGCCAATGTCTCCGACGCGCAGGCGGCGCATGAGACGCAGTTCGCGCTATGGGGCTCGGTGCTTGCCGGCGCCACCGTCTGCATCCATGCGGCAGGCTGGCTGGAGGGCGGCTTGAGCGTCTCGTTCGAAAAGCTGATTACCGACATCGAGGCGCTGCAGACGGTCGCCGAGCTTTGCGCCACGACACCGGGTGATGCCGACGCCATCGGTTTCGACGCTGTTGCCGAGGTGCAGCCCGGCGGCCATTTCTTCTCGGCCGCCCACACCATGGCCCGCTACCGTACCGCCTTTTACGAACCGTTGGTGGCCGACTGGTCGAATTTCGGCAACTGGACGCAATCCGGCGGCAAGACCGCGACGGAGCGCGCCACCGGCATCTGGAAGCGGATTCTTTCCGATTTCCAGCCGCCCGCATCCGCTGCCGCCACCGCCGGCGTGCTCGACGATTTCATCGCACGCCGCACCGAAGAGGGCGGCGCGGCACCGGTGTCGTGAGGTCAAGGCAGCAGGGCAACCGCTGTACGCGAATAGGTTTTGTCGCTGACTTGATCGAGCATGAAGGCCGCCACGTCGGCGCGCGCCAGCGTCGGCAACAAGGATCTAGCCCGGATGCCGTGGCCGTGGCGGAACCGGCCGATGGCTGGACCGTTGCCGAGCTTTGGCGGTCGCACGATCGTCCAGTCGAGGCCGGACTGCGCGATGAGCCTTTCCTTCGCTTCGTGATCCGCCGCTTCATGGCGCAGCACGAGCGGCACGACGATGCCGCCGAGCAGTGGCCCCAATTGCCGCCGGCTGTCGCGGACGCCGAGGAAGGACTGATAAATGAGCCGGGTTGGCCCGCTCCGTTGCATCGCCTCGACGATGAAGCCGATACCGGCAATCACCGCCGCGTCGTGCTTCAGTGGCACGCCGACACCGAGGCAGCTCAACACCGCGTCGTGACCGGCAATCGCGCCCTCCACCGCCTTGCAGTCGGCGACGTCTCCGACGATCACGCTCAGACGGTCGTGGCTGATGGCGAGCTTGCGCGGGGTGCGGACGAAGGCGGTGACCAGATGGCCTTCCGCCAGCGCCGCCGAGACGAGGGCGCGGCCGGTCGCGCCCGAGGCGCCAAAGATCAGAAGTTTCATCTCCGGCCTCCCTGGCCAGTCTGCCCCGCTCGTCAGCCAGCTTGCGCCCTGCGGCGAAAGCGACCGGCGCCCCAGCCGGGCAGCAGCCTTGTGTAGACGTAGTCGCATTGCTCCACCAGACCCTGCGCGGCGCCTCCCTCAAAAACCGTGTCGCCCCACATCGTGACACGCGTGATGCCCTGCATGCCCGCCGAACCGGAACCGCGCATGGTGCGGCTCGCCCCCGAAACTCTCGGCAGCCGCCCGGTTTTGCTTGTCTATCGCCGCGAGATCGGTGATGAGGCGCCTGTGCGCCGTCATCCGTTTCGTAACTGTGGTGATCAGGGATCAGGCAACGGTGATCAGCGGCAAGGCTTGATGGCATTGCCTCAAGACGCCGTCCGACGATCTGGCGAAACGGGTACGAGGCGGCTACGCTGCGATGAGGACAAGGCAGGCGAGAGGAACCACATATGACGGCGCCTGGCGATTTGATGCAGGCCTTGTTCCTGCGATTGAAGACCGATGCGTCGCTGTCGGCGCTGCTGGGCGGCGCCGGCCTGCTCGAGCGCGCCGACGCCAAAGCCGCATTTCCGCACGTCACCTACGGCCGCACTAGCGCCTTCGACCTGGACACCGGCGCCGACGACAACGACGACCAACTCATCACGCTCCACATCTGGTCGAAGGCGCAGGGCGAGGCCGAGACGCGGCTCATCATGGACAGCATCAAGGCGCGCCTCGACGGCGCGGCCCTCTCGATCGGCCCGCGTGGCCAGACGCGGCTGTCGCTGGAATTCGCCGAGGCGCGCTATGACGACGACCTCGCGGTGCACCACGGGCTGCTGCGCTTCCGCGCGCTGACGCAAGAAAGTGCCTGAGAGACCAGCTTTTCCTTCAGCAATTCCAGGAAAGGTGCGCAGCGGTTTTCCGTCCGGAAGTACAAAAAAAAGGAGTTAGAGCAATTCCGCGTTTCCTTGAAACGATGGACTTCTCTAGAGCTGGGCCTGGATGGCGGCCTTGTCGATGACGGACCAGACCTCGCGTATCCGCCCGTCCTGGATTTCATAAAAGACGTTCTCCGCGAAGGTGACTCGCCTGCCGTTCACCGCCAGGCCGAACAGCATGCCCTTGGGCCTGCAGTCGAAATGCAGACGGGCCGCCACGCGTGGTGGCTCTGAAACCAGAAGCTCGATGTTGAAACGCAGATCGGGAATGGCCTGAAAATCGCCTTCCAGCATGCGGCGATAGCCCGAAAGCCCCACCGTCTCGCCATTATACTGCACCTCCTCGCCGACAAACTGGCCGAGATTGTCCCAATCCTGTTCGTTGAGGCAGGCAATGTAGCCCTTGTAAAGACTGGCAAGGTCGTCATGGCTCATGGCATTCTCCCCGTCCTCAACTGCTTCACGGCGCAAATTAGAGCATATGCTAGCCGCGAAAACCGTAGCCGCGCCCGTGATTTTCCGGCTATCAATCCATGCTGGTCCTGATGGGCCCAGGCAGTTGGACTCGCATTTGTTCGTCTCGCGGGCAGGGGGTATGGCGGGCATGGATTTTCGGCCGTTCACCGTTCATTTCATGTTCAGCACAAATGCGTTAGTACCGTGATCATGAAAACGTTCCGCTCCCTTACTCGCGCCGCGACGCTGGCGCTTGCCGCAGCCGGGATTTTTGCGTCGCAGGCGACGGCGATGCCGCCCGTCGAGCCATCGGTCGATCAGCCGCTCGTGCTTGCTGCCAGCGACTGCTATGCAATCGGCCAGCAGATCGCCGCGCAGAACGGCGGCACGCTCGCCAAGGCCTCGCAGGCCACGCGCGGCGGACAGCAGGTCTGCGTGATCGTGGTACTGGTCCCGGGCAAGGAGGGCCAGCGGCCGCGCCGTACCGAGATCGTGGTGCCGCTGGACTGACGCCCAATTCCCTTTAACAGGCTTAAGTTTCCTGGCCGGCGGAATCGGCCTATACCTCCACCCTTCAACAGGCTACGAACCATGCGCGTGCTCGTCGTCGAGGATGACAAGGATCTCAACCGGCAGCTTACGGATGCGCTGGTAGATGCCGGCTATGTGGTCGACCGCGCCTATGACGGCGAAGAGGGGCATTTCCTCGGCGACACCGAGCCTTACGACGCCGTCGTCCTCGACATCGGCCTGCCGCAGATGGACGGCATCAGCGTCGTCGAGCGCTGGCGCCGCGGCGGGCGCAAGATGCCTGTGCTGATCCTGACCGCTCGCGACCGCTGGAGCGACAAGGTTGCCGGCATCGACGCGGGCGCCGACGACTACGTCACCAAGCCTTTTCACATCGAGGAGGTGCTGGCCAGAGTGAGGGCGCTGATCCGCCGCGCCGCCGGCCATGCCTCGTCCGAGCTCACCTGCGGGCCGCTGAGGCTCGACACCAAGGCCTCCAAGGCCGACGTCAACGGCGTGCCGCTGAAGCTCACTTCCCACGAGTTTCGGCTGCTTGCCTATCTGATGCATCATATGGGCGAGGTGGTATCGCGCACCGAATTGGTCGAACATCTCTACGACCAGGACTTCGACCGCGACTCCAACACCATCGAGGTGTTCGTCGGACGGCTTCGCAAGAAGATGGGCATCGACATGATCGAAACCGTGCGAGGCATGGGCTATCGCATGCGAGAGCCGGAGGCGTGACGCGGAACCGCTGAAGCCGACGATGAGAACGTGGCTTTCAAAGCTGCGGCTCTGGCCGCGCTCGCTGACCTTCCGCGTCATCGCCTTTTCCACGATTTGGGCGATCCTGACGCTCGTCGTCATCTTCACGCTCATAACCACGCTCTACCGCCAGGCCAGCGAGCGCGGCTTCGACAGTCTGCTTTCGGCGCATCTGTTCAACCTGATCGGCTCCGTCGGCATTTCCGACAATGGCGCGCTCATCGGCTCGCCCGACCTTGGCGATCTGCGCTTCTCGGAGCCGAATTCCGGCTGGTACTGGTCGGTCGAGCCGGCCTCCGAAGACGTTCACGGCGAACTCCATTCCTCCTCGATGACCTCCTCGATCCTGTCGCCGAGCGTCGCCGAGGTGCCGTTCAACGCGAACTTCCAGCGCAGCTATTCGACCGAGGGCATCAAGGGCGAGGAGTTAGAGGTTTTCGAGAGCGAGTTCGTGCTCGATGCCAAGAACCGCGCCGCGCGCTTCCGCGTCATGGGCAATCACAGCGAGCTCGAGCAGGAGATCGCGAGCTTCCAGCGCCGGCTGCTCACCTATCTGTCGCTGTTCGGCGTCGGCATGATCGCCATCAACGCCATCGCCATCCTTTTCGGCTTGCAGCCTTTGCGCCGCGTGCGCAATGCTTTGGCGATGGTGCGCGAGGGCACGGCGCAGCGGCTCGACGGGCGCTTTCCGGCCGAGATCGAGCCTCTGGCCAGCGAGACCAATGCGCTGATCGAGAACAACAGGCGCATCGTCGAGCGCTCGCGCACCCAGGTCGGCAACCTCGCCCATTCCCTGAAGACGCCGCTTGCCGTCCTGATCAACGAGGGCCGCGCGCTCGGCGGCGCCAAGGGAGAGCTCATCGCCGAGCAGGCTGCCTCGATGCAAAAGCAGGTCGACCATTATCTGCAGCGCGCCCGCGTCGCTGCCCAGCGCGACAGCGTCGTGTTCCGCACGCCGGTGGCGCCGCTGGTCGAGCGCATGGTGCGCGTGCTGCGCAAGCTCAACCCGCAGACACAGCTTTCGCTGTCGCCGCCGGCCACCGGGATCGTCTTTGCCGGCGAGCGCGAGGATCTTGAGGAATTGCTCGGCAATCTCCTCGACAATGCCATGAAATGGGCGAAAAGCGCCGTTGCCGTCTCGGTCGCCGCCGTTCCGGGAAGCCCCAACCGTTTTGAAATCGTCATAGAGGACGACGGCCCCGGCATTCCCGAGGACAGCGCGCGGGAAGTGTTGAAACGCGGCAAGAGACTCGACGAGACGAAGCCGGGAACGGGGCTTGGATTGGCCATTGTCGCCGACCTCGTCAACGAGTATGGAGGCGCCCTTGCGCTGGAACGGTCCAGCATGGGCGGCTTGAGGGCAGTGGTAAGATTGCGGAGCCTTCAATAATGTTTTATCGATTTCCGTGCGGCCGCTTGCGGCCAAATTTCCGACAAATATCAATACTATGGGCTCGCTATCCTTCCCGCTGGCGCGGTTCCCGATCCATCTCGCTCCAGAAGTGCTTTTCGCCCAAGAAGCCCATCACGCTCAAGAGAACCGGTTGCTGGTATGAAGATTCGCGTTGCGCTCGTTTCCGCCCTGATGGCCGTGTCGGGCTGCACCACGCTGGGCAGGACCGGCCTGACCTCTCCGGTCACGCCCGTCGCCACGCCGCCGGCCGCCGGTAAGGTGGGAGCCGGCATCGTCGCGGCCATGAATGGCGGGCTCATCGGCGGCTCGATCGGTTCGGGTCTGAGCGATGCTGAAAAGCGCAAAGGCCTCGAGGCCGAGTACAAGGCGCTGGAATACAACGCCAGCGGCCAGAAGGTGACGTGGAAGGGCGACAGCTCGACCCATTATGGCGAGGTCGTTGCCGCCCAGCCCTACCGGGTCGGCTCGCAGGACTGCCGCCAATACGCCCACACCGTTTACACGAGCGGTTCGGGCGTCACGGCGCGCGGCACCGCCTGCCGCAATGCCGACGGCAGCTGGACGCCGCTGACCTGAATTAGCAACGATCGGCGCAATTTGACATTGATCAAGGACGGCCGGCGCGTCTGCCGCCAAAGCGTCGCAGGGCGTCCGTGTTGGCAGGGCAGGGCTCTGCCTTTATTGGAATAGCCATGCTGTTCTGGGTCATAGCTGCAATCCTTACGCTGGGCGCCAGCCTGGCGGTGCTTTTGCCGCTGGCCGGCGGCACGAAAGCCGCATCGACCGCCGGCGATCACGATCTCGAAGTCTATCGCGACCAGCTTTCGGAACTCGACCGCGACATGGCGCGCGGTCTCATCCAGCCGGGCGAGGCGGAGGAAGCGCGCGCCGAGATCGGCCGCCGCATTCTGCGTCTCGGCTCGCACAGCCAGGCAAGCGCGCGAGCGCCGCGCCCTGCGCGCGCCGCGAAGCTGGTCGCCACCGCCGCCGTGCTGGCGGTGCCGCTGGTCAGCTGGGGACTTTACGGCTCACTCGGCTCGCCGGATCTGCCCTCGCAGCCGCTGGCCGAGCGGCTGGCCAAGAACCCTGCCGAGTCCTCGGTCGACGAGCTGGTTGCCCGCGCCGAGGCGCATCTCGCCGCCAATCCCTCGGACGGCAAGGGCTGGGACGTGCTGGCGCCGGTTTATCTGCGCCTGCAGCGCTACGCCGACGCGGTGACCGCCTATCGC